>CALLPZ010000375.1 GCA_938015405.1 uncultured Pseudanabaenaceae cyanobacterium | reverse complement strand
GCCCACGAATTTGGCATGGCAGCTACGGCCTATGCGGAAACTGAAGCCGAGGTGCGATCGGCCATGGAAGGCGTGCTCATGGGCCATAACATGACCACGGCCTACAACAGCATCGTCACCGTCCATGGCGAGGTGCTGCATAACGAGGTCTATCACCATTTTCTCGCACCGACCGATCTACTGCTGGCCGATGTGGGGGCCGAAACCCAGTTGGGCTGGGCTGCCGATATTACCCGCACCTGGCCCGTGGGTGGGAAGTTCTCTTCGACCCAACGAGACCTCTATGACGTCACCCTGGCGGCCCATGATGCCTGTATCGCAGCCGTGAAACCGGGTGTGGAGTACCAAGAAATCCATCTACTGGCCTGTGAGCGCGTGGCCAGCGGCTTGGTGGATCTCGGCATTTTGAAAGGCAAGCCCCAGGACTTGGTGGATCAGGATGCCCATGCCTTGTTCTTTCCCCATGGTGTCGGACACTTACTGGGGCTGGATGTTCATGACATGGAGGATCTGGGGGATTTGGCGGGCTATGGAGAGGGGCGGGAACGGAGCGATCGCTTCGGCCTCGGCTACCTGCGCCTCAATCGCCCCCTCCAGTCCGGTATGGTCATCACCATCGAACCGGGCTTCTACCAAGTTCCCGCCCTACTCAACGATCCAGCCATGCGCGAAAAATATGCCGATGTCGTCAACTGGGACCGTCTGGCAGACTTTGCCGACGTGCGAGGCATTCGCATCGAAGACGATGTGCTGGTGACCGAGACGGGGGCTGAGTTGCTGACAGCGAAATTGCCCTGCAAAGCAGAAGCTGTGGAGGCTCTTGTCGGAGCCCAATAGGCGATTGGAAATGGAAATTGAATGAGACCCAAACCACCTAGGGATAGGGGATGCCATGTCCGCAGTTGCGTTAGATGCCTAACGGTCTAATGTCATCCTCATTCTTTGGAGATAGTTTCGAGAGAGACCTGTACAGGTTTCGACTCCGCTCAGCCTGCGAAAATCTCTAATCCAATGCCCAAGGGAACAACCCCATGGGAAAATTAGACGCCCCCGCCGAGACCAGGCCTGCAAGCCAACCCATGACCTCTACCAAAGCCCTGTCTACCTACAAGCAGCGTGAACCTGTCGTTTCTCTGGCGCTATATCACGCCTTCAAATGGAGTGCGGTTGCACCGTTGCTCCATGGTTACTTCAATGGTCGGGTCCATGGCCAGGAAAACGTGCCCAAGCGGGGGCCATTCCTGGCCGTGGGCAACCATGGTAGTGACTTTGACCCGCCCTTCTTGTCTTGCGCCATAGGCCGACCCGTTGCCTTTATGGCTAAGGAGCAGCTGTTCAAAGTGCCGTTGCTCAGCACGGGGATTCGCCTCTATGGTGCTTATCCTGTGAGGCGTGGCGAATCGGATCGCAAGGCGCTGCGCAGCGCCATGGAGTATCTCGAAAATGGTTGGGGCGCAGGTTTGTTCATCGGGGGCACCCGCACCGCCGATGGCCGCATCCACAAGCCCAAGATGGGCGCGGCCTGGATCGCTGCCAAAATGCAGGTGCCTCTGGTGCCAGTTAGCATCTGGGGCAACCACAACATTCGAGGCAAAGTCGGCTTTCGCCAAGTTCCCATCACCATTCGCATTGGCGAGGCGATTGAGCCCCCCGCCACGACCAAGCGACCCTTACTGGAAGCAACCACCCAGCAATGTGTTGAGGTGATCCATGGCCTCCATGATTTAGGCCGTTGAATGGTCCTTTAGTGTCGTTGATGCCTTTGCTCATTGGCTCAAAACCTTCTACCCTAAGCAGCGATTATCCAGCTGTTTGCCAATGGAAGAACTGTCCAACAGAATAGGCAGCCGCCCCTATGTAACGCTTAAAGTAAATTAAAGTGAATGGCTTAGGTGGGCTTTCGGCTCAATGGCTGTTGCTATAAACATCACCCCCTGTCCTTTGATGACCCCTTCCGTGGCTCCAGCCCGCTGCGAACACGCTCAATCTATGGCTAACGATACCGAGCTAAAACCCTATATCTCACCTTGGCTTTCAGCGATTGTCTATCGCTTTGGTAAGTCGATTTTTTTGCCTTATTACTTCAAGTCGGTGACGGTGCAGGGGCAGGAAAATATGCCCACTGAGGGGGCGGTTATTTTGGCCCCCATGCATCGTTCTCGCTGGGATGCCTTCATGGTTCCTAATGTGGGCGGTCGATTTGCGATCGGTCGGGAGGTCAATTTTATGGTCACCACCGATGAGATGAAGGGCATTCAAGGCTGGGTTATTCGCCGCATGGGGGGCTTTCCAGTCAATACCAAGAAGCCCAGTCGAAATAGTCTGCGCTGTGCTGTGAACTTGCTGAAGTCAGGCAATGTCATGGCCGTCTTCCCCGAGGGAAATATTTTTAAGGATGGAACGGTCCATCGCCTTAAGGCGGGGCTTTCCCGCATGGCCATGCAGGCTGCAGGGAATGACCTGAACATTAAAGTTGTCCCCATTGGTCTGTATTACGACCAGCCCGATGTTCCCCTGGGAACGAATGCGATTATTCGTGTGGGTAAGCCTTTAGACACGGATAGCTACAAGGATTTGCCTGGTCGAGAGGGAGCTAAGGCACTAAATAAGGATTTGACTGCGGTTCTGGAGCAATTCCAGACGGACTTCAATGTCGCAGCGGGAGTTGAGGCTGCAGGCGAGTCTGCTTAAGCGTTTTGACTGGGTTGTATGGGCAGCGCTTGCCTAGATGCCTAGGGTGAGTTGCCAGCCTTTGAGCTGGCCGCTGTGGGTTGCGGCGTAGTCTTTGATTTCTAGCTGCCAGAGACCTTGGGCGGGGCGCTGCATAATGCGCTTGAGCAGGGGCGTGGTTTTTAGGTCGTAGGTGGTTTGCAGTTGGGTGCGCCGACCTAGGGTGCGGTTTTGCAGCAGAATTTTGTCTTGGCTGGGGGCAACGAGGTAGACCTCTAGGTCGCCGAGATAGCCATGCTCTAGGTTGATGGCGATCGCCAATGTCTTCACCAATCCTCCCTGTTGCACCCGCAAGGCTGACAAGGTGGTGTTTACATCTTTCAGGGCAACGATCTGATTACTGGCGACTTTGTACTCCTGTTGGGGCTTGGTGGGTCCTTGAACAGACTGTTGAACCTGTTGCACGGCTTTGGCGGCATTGACTTTGCCATAGCCAAACCACTGGGAATGGCCATTGGCCTCGTAGGTGCCAAAGTTGACTTTGAATTGTGGGTCGACGTCCCGGTCGAGGACCTTGTCGGCGCTGTTTTGTAGAATGCGTTTCACCTCAGCGGTGCTGAGATTGGGATTGGCCGAGAGCATTAGGCCAATGACGCCTGCCACCACTGGACAGGCTGAGGAGGTGCCGCCAAAAGCATCGGTGAAGTTATCGGTGCTGTAGCCCTTGGGGCCGGTGCGGTCCGTGGTGATGACGGTGGCACCGGGTAGGCGGTAGTTGTATTTGGGGGGCACTTCGATATAGCCCGTTTCCTCTAGCCAGATGGCTGGGGGGGCATTGTTGCTGGGGGCACAGATGAAGAGCTCATTGCCCCAGTTGCTGTAGGCTGCTTTTTTGTTTTGGCTGGTGCAGGCTCCCACCGTAATCACGTCGGGGTGAACCGCAAAGCCATTGAGCCAGGTGGTGACGCCTTTGAGTACGCGTTTGGGCCAGCCTTGCTCCTCCACGGTGCTGTTGAGGGGGCGGTTAAAGTTGCCTGCGGCGAAGGTAACCAGGCAGCCCTTGCCGTTGCGGCCCCGAGTGGCAGCACGGGTAATAGCGGCCCGCTGACGCAGGGAGAGGGGAAAGCGAACGGCTCCAGCACCCCAGCTACAGCAAATGACCGAAGCGCCATTGTCGGTGGCCCAGTTGAACACAGCCTCGACGGATTGGTCATCGAGAAAGCCGGTGGTGCGAATGGGCATCAG
>CALLPZ010000374.1 GCA_938015405.1 uncultured Pseudanabaenaceae cyanobacterium | reverse complement strand
GCCCCAAGAGCGATGATGAGGCTTTGCTGCTGTGCGAAGAAGGCAGCGATCGCTGGCGTGTCTGGATCCCCAACCATGGTGAAGCGATCATTGGGACGGATACCTTTGCCTGTTGATGCCGCTAATGCTTGTGGTCATGGGTTGAGTTAACGCTCTCAATGCCTGCCCCTGACAGTTCTCAGCAAGCGCAAAGCGATGCGACCTTAAGACGTACGTTCGTTTAAAGCCTAAAAAGCAGGGAGGCCAGATGGTCTCCCTGCTTTTTGTCTATCCATTTCACCTAATTTTGGCAGTACGAATGAGCCCATTGCCCAACAGCTTGGGATAAAGAATCCCTCCCCAGGCTCAGGGTTCAAACCAACGACCCCATGGGCTCCAACCCTGATCAATCGGCTGTTGAGTTCGCTGAAACGGACTTGAGCTCCTAGCCGTGAGGCTTAACTCAGGTCCGGGTGACTCACAGGCTCTAGTGACGACTTACAGGCTAGGAATCAGATTGCTTGCGCAGGCGAGGCTTGATACCAGAGGAGCCCACTGCCGAAGGCTTACGAAACTGACCGCCCTTAAAACCACCGCCCTTGAATTTGGAACGACCCGCCGTACCAGGGGAGAACTTTCGCTCACCAAACTTCCGCCCCTTGAAAGCACCATCTCCAAATTTTCCCGCCTTGCGAGGGCCAGACGCACGATCACGGCCTTCGCCAGATCCTTGATAACTAGACCGTCCCTCTCTGAGGTCAGGCTTAGGAATAAACCGTTTAGCGCCGCCGGGCTTCCCTCTAAAGGACTTTGCCCCAAATTGCTTACCGCCAAACTTCTTGCCACCCAAGCGAGGTTTACCTCCCGCAAGGCGAGGCGCTCCGGAGCGAGGACGAGGAGCTCCGCCGCGATCGCCGCCATGGCGACCTGCTCGTTGCTGAGGTCTGTCATGGGAAACAGGCTCATCCCACCAACGCCCTTCCATCGAAGGTTCACTAGACTGGGACGGCGTAAAACGAGGCTCCCGTGACTCCCGACGATGGCCACGATCTTCCCCCGACTTCAGACGAGGGGGAGCGGAAGAAGATTTCCCTTCGGGTCTGCTGGGACTATGGGAACGGGCAGGCGACTTGCCACCTGCTAACTTCGGCTTCTCGCCAGATGCGGGCCGTGCCTGACCCTCCGGCGAAGGTTGCCCACTAGGCCGAGGCTCAAAGCGAGACTTTGCAGCACCGGGCCGAAATTTAGCGCGAGATGGACCGGGCTCACTGGGACCGGGTCGGAAGGCATTGTTACGCCCCTGGGGCTTTTGGCCGGGTCGACCTTGGCTAGCTCGGCCTGGGCCAGAACGATCTGACCGGCCTCCTACGCCTGGCTTACGATTACCCCGCGAGCTTCCAGAATCACCATCCCGTCCGGAGCGATCGCCCTTATTAAAGTTGACGGGTGGGGTAGAAACCTTACGCCGGAAGAATGCAGCATGGAGAGACCGCTTGGGTTTCTCATCCTTCTCGGCAGACTCTCCTGCTGGCGCCTCAGCCGCTGGCTCCACCTCGGGAGTCGCTAACCGAGCTTGGGTCACTTGCTTATGCTGCTCCCGCAGATTGGTTTCCGCAGCCTCAATCAACACCACCGCATGGCAGACAAACTCCTCAATGGTCTGAACCAGTTGAGGCTGGCCACTAGTTTCATCCTTCTGCACGAAGTAAGGGGGCTGCTGCAGCCGGGCCTTCGCAAAGCCAAACTTAATCGCTTCTAACCGTTCAGTTGTTTTGGTCACCCAGTCTCCATCCACACCGGGCTTGGGCAAAGACTGCCAAAGGCCTGGCGCCACTTGCACGGACTCACTCAACCGCTCCAGGGACTGCTTCAGCTTCGTAATCCGGTTCTCTAAGCTAATTAGGGTAGTGCGAGTTAGCTCGAGCTCCGCCGTATCCTGCAATGCTTCTAAGGTCGTCAGCGTGATGCTGGTGCTACGGGCGGCTTTGGTTGCACCACTGTCAAACCCAGAATTAGAAAGCATCAGGGCGCGATCGGCCCGCACATCTTTAAGCACCTTTTTCAGGGCAAAGACATCAGCCTTCGAAATCGGCGTATCCCAATGGCGACAATCGATAAACCAGCTGGTCTTGACGCCGTACAACTCAGCTTGGATCCACACATCCAGGCGGTGGTCGCCCCGGCTACCCTCCACCGTCTTTTCCACTGCAACCTGGCAGTCCAGCACCTCAAAAGGGAGCGCTGCAGCCTGCTTATAAGCTTTCCAATCCACGAGTCTCGTTCCTGCGCTGCTCGCCACCGCTAGCGTTGGGGGCGCTGTCGCGGGGCATCTGTTTCTCCACACTAACACCGACCCTCAGCCTCGCAGCAATGGTGGAAAGGGATGGAATAACTGTTACAAAAACAGCCCTGTCTGGAGCAATCAGCTCAACGCCCGTCCCATATCGCTTCCATCCTGAATAGACCTGCCCAGTGAGCTCACCGGGCCTCAATCCAAAGCACTAAAACTTAAGGAGTCTTGTCATTTGCATGCAAACTCACGCGATCGCCAGGCAGTTCTAAATTCAGTGCCTGGTAGGACTCCGACGCATTGTCTA
>CALLPZ010000373.1 GCA_938015405.1 uncultured Pseudanabaenaceae cyanobacterium | reverse complement strand
GAGGAAAGCCCCCACTAAATGAGCACCAGTCATCAGCGCTCGGCTCAGGGAAATTCGTCGCAGGTTGGCACCGGTCAAATCCGCACCACCGAGGTTGGCACCGCTCAGGTCAGCCCCACTCAAATCCGCACCGCGCAGGTCAGTCCCGCTGAGATTACAGCCGCTCAGGTCAGTCCCGCTCAGGTCCACCCCCCGCAAGTTCAACCCTCGCAGGTCACTGCCCCCGAGGTGCACATTGCTAAGGAACGGTCCCACAATTTCACCGAAGGCCCCTGTTCCAATGCACTGGCTGTAATGGCTGATATGGAGCAGACGCTGGCGCTGACGGGCCATGCTGGTGCGCCCATTGGGATAGAAGATAATCTTTTGTTTGAGATCATCCCGGTGGCGAGCATAGCGATTCAGCTCTAGGAGCAAAATCATTACGTTTAAGCCAGTGTAGGCATCCACCTGGCGCTGCCCCAAGGGATACTCACGGTATTGCTGTTGGCTACGCAACCGCTGCATTTTACGTTGAGGTAGCGTGGGGGGTTCCTCATCGATCATTGCCCCGGTGGCCCAACGCAGATAAAAATCCTGGAGACGGTGGAAGAGGGCCTCAGGCTCAAAGCTCTTGCTCTGGTTAAGCATCACGAGCAGGAATTGAACGATCTCTTGGGTTAAGCCGCCATAGCCCAATAGATCGTAGATTTCCCAATCCACTGCCGCAGTCTCGGTGCCAGGCTTGCGTAACTTAGCCCAGTTTTCTAGCCCGACTCGTAGCTGTTCCGCATAGAGGAACTGGCTGAAACTGCGGTGACTAATACAGAGGGTAGCCCCATGGCGCGTGGGCAGAGCAGCCTGAATGCAGGCGATGGGCAAGGGCATCGCCGGGGGGCGCACCACCAGGCCTTCTGGCAAAGGAATAGTTCGAGTACTGTGGTGGCGTTTGAGCCGATCTTGAATGGCTCCCAGAGGGACGGTCTCTGTACCCAGTTGAACGCTGCAAAGGCCCGCCTGGCGAAGGACAGCGCGCAGTTGGGCAGCGGTGAGATCAGGATTTTGCTGGAGCACCCAATCCAGAAGATTGCTGTAGAACAGCACCTTGGCCGCAGCCTCAGTGCAGCCATCAAAGCGGCTGAGATCCATCGCCCCCTGGTAAACCATATTGGCAATTAAACCCAGGAAAAGCGGCTCGCGGCTCAGCTCACGCAGGCAGTCGGGCAGAGCCGGATCTTCCAAAAAGGCCTTGAACAGCTCTGGACGGAAGCCTACTCGCTGGGCTAGTTGCTGAAGCCAGTTTTCCTGCAAATCGCCATCGAGGGGCAGGATTTCCAGGCGGTCAATGTTGTCAGGAACGACAAGGGAGCGATCCAGTAGAGAGAGGGAGCGTCCAGTCAACACGATCCGGTGCTCTCGCTCTAAAAAGCTCGCACAATCCCGCTGAAACTGGCTCACCTGGGCGAGAAACTTCTCCAAGACCGCAGCGGGCTGACGGTCTAGTCCCAAGGTCTCAATGCCGTCGATCATAAAGAGAAAACGCACATTGGCAGCCCCGATCCAATTGGGGTCCGCCAAGGCAAAGTCCTGGGCGATCGCTTCACTCAGCCAAGCATCAAAGGCCTGCTCATTCAGGGGTGGAACCTCACTGACCCGAATCACCACCGGCGTCCAAGCGGGATGGAGGTGAATGCGAGCCCAGTCCGCAAACATCTGGCAGAAGGTGGTTTTACCTCGCCCCGCTGCGCCTTCAATGAACAGCACCTTGTCATTGCGCAGGGGATCTTCCAGCCACTGATGTAGCCACTGTTGTAGAGAGAACTGTGCAGCTCCCACCACCGGGTCACCTGCGGAGGTCAAGGGATGGGCCTGGGGTGGAACAAACAGTTCCTTGAGGGAAAAGGCCTCGGGGGTGGGCTTGGATTCAGCAGGAGGGCGAATCTCCGCTTCCAGGTAACGATCAATGCTGAGGTACTTACCCAGCGCGGACTTACCTCCAATGCGATACCACTCAATCAATCGCTGAACCCGCTCACCCGAGTTATTCAGGGGAGCACGCATGCGCTGGTCCGTGAGCAGAGAGGCCCGCTTGGCGATCGCCACTGCCGCCTCTCGTTTAAGGCCCAATTGGGTCAGCCGTGCCGCAAAGATCGGATTAAAGACCTTAGCCAAATCAGAGCTGGAGAAATCGATCACCGCCAGGCGAAGGGTCTCATCAGAAAAGGTCAGCTCTCCTAAATGGAGTAAGGCCTCAGCCACCCGAGGAGACACAGGCTCCTGGCCCACTTTTTTGAGCCAAGGGGCAAGTTTTGGGCTGCCCAAAATCGTCTTAACGCTTTCCAGATAGGCCGCCTGGCTCAGCAGGGAAATGCAGGGACCAAGATCCGGCTCTCGATGGGTCTTGTCGCGGTAGAACTCCAGCAGATCCCCAGCAATTTCTTCAAAGGGTAGGCTGAGCTGGACAAACTTCCCCAGGGGCAGGTTGAGCACATCCAACAGGGAGGTGATTTGCCCAACGATGGGTCCAAGCTCTTGGGATTGGGGGCCTTCCTCAACCAGCTTAGTGGTTAGGCGCAGCACCGTTTCTGCAGCCTCGAAGCCTGCGGGCAGTGCCTCTCCAGCAACCAAGCCTTTGATATCTGTGGTGAGAAATTTCCAGATCCGAGTAGACATAATTGCTACAAACCTGAGGATGCGAAACGTTGCATTCGTCGCGTTGCTTCGTACAACTCTCAACTTCTGAAAGCTAGAGACGTTAGGCAACAACGCGAACGCAGTCTGTCCGAACGGATGCTTCGACTGCAATAAAGGCCGCTTTTAACCAGGTTTCCCATTTAGGAACCCAGAGTCTCTAGCGCTGTATAGACGGAGGTGAAGACGATACCTGGGCTTAGCTCAAGCCATCTTGTGGCGGCGCAGCCTGCCCTGTATCCAGCCATAGCCCGCTTCAAAGCCAGCCCCCACCACACAGCTAAGAGCAGTCACCAAAACAAAACGTGGCCAGTAGGATGGCACCAGCTCCGATGCCATGGGCCATAGCGCCAGATAAATATTCATGTGGGTGAGATAAATACCATAGGAATATTGACCCGTCAGCTTAAACAAGGACTCCACGAGGTTGGGCAGTTTTAGCTGGGAGAGACAGACCAAACCACCGAACAGTCCCACAGCAATCAGACTGTCATCAAAGACATGAAGCAGGGGGGAAGCAGACCCTCTAAAGGCCAAGCCCATGGCTAAACAGCCTAGGTTCACGGGCAAGAAGAGTGGCTTTTCCAACAGGCTTTGTAGCCAGTCGTAGGCGCTGCGACGCGACGTTTGCTCCTCGCTGCGAGGCTCAATGAGGGTGACGGCCAAATACATGCCAAAGACAAATTCAGCCAGTCGAGCTGGTAAACAAGACAGGAAAATCGTTGACCAAATATCATCCACCGGAGCAAAGGCAATGACGGCTCTATAAGCCAAGGAAAAGAGCAGCGCACTGGTCAGCAGCCGCAACCATCCCCAAGACTGCCCAGCCTTTATCAGGAAGGGGAAGACGAGATAGAGCTGTAACGACAGGCCAACATACCACCAGGCCCCATTCAAGAAGTAGTAATAGTCAGGGATAAAGTTGCGCAGTGTGGACACCGTCGCAAGCAAAGCTCCCAAAACAGCGAGGTTGCCTTGCTCCCAAACCTGTTGGCCAAATGGAGCCCAGTTTGGGTTGAGCCAATAAATCAGGCCAGATAGAACAACCGAGGTCCAAAACAGCGGAAAAATTCTGAATACTCGCTTTTGCCAAAATTCAGCTAAGGGGATGTTGCTAATCCCTCGGCTGCCCTGGCGCTTCCACCAGGATGAGGTCAAGCCAAATCCACTGATGACCAGGAATACATTGACGCCGACTTTGCCGGAGCCAATCAACATTTTCAGGCCTGTATCAATCCAGGGCTGAAGACCGCCCTGGGAGATTGCAGCGATCGCATCTGGCCAAGCGAGATACCCCTGGGTATTGCCCAACAGGTGGTAAGCCGTGATCCAAATGATCGCCAAGCCGCGAAGCATCGGCAGGCTTCGACTAATAGTGGTGTAGGGATTGGAGGAGCGAATCATGGTGATGGGAGTTCTTAAAGCCAAGCCATAACCTGGCAAGTGAGAAGTTGGATGATGCAAAGACTCTCTGCTGTCAGTCTTCCCATGCCATATTTTTATGACCAGTTCACAAGACTCAGAACCCGGGAGATTCGCTCCTAGGCTGGCAGGAGCGTGCTAGCGAAATTGAACGAGCACAGATTGCCAGGCCTGGTTGCCTCGAAAAAAATCCTCTGCAGGCCCATAGATGGGTCACCGCAGAGGATTAAAGGAAGAAGAATCAGGGTTAACGAAATCGAGCTGAGCCAAGCCAGGCTTTACCCAGCTTCTACATTTTCTCTTCGCGAGCCAGCTTCCGCCTTAATAAAGCCGACATGACGGAGCAAATAAGAAACCAAGGCATAGTTGAAGATCGCGATGCCCAACATCTCTAGAAATTCTTCTATGCCGCAGGTCACAACATACTGCCAAGTACTTTCAGTCATGTACCTCGCTTCATAGACATGAGAAATCTTCTCAAACCCAAGTGCGCCTGCAAGGAACGTCAAGGCAGACAAGGCAAACAAGAGCCGCGTTTTGCTGGGTAAACGCCACCAAAACTTGAAATAAATTAAAGCCACCCCTGCAAAAAAAGCCATGCCTAAGGGCATCCAGTTAAAACCATCCACTTGGGAAGAGGTAATACCAATACCGAATTTACCCAGGACACCTGGAATCATTCCTTCATGAAGGCTGGCAGATTCATCAAAAGAGAGATAAGCAAACAAGACGGCAAGTCCAAGCCAAGGACTTTGGCGACGTAGCCCGGTCTTTGAGATCGCGATAATCGCAGCCCAAACTGCACAAAGAAATAAAGCACAGGTGGAATACCAGGCAGGTAGGTTCGCTTCATTATCCATATTCAGCATGGAGAATGAGCCACCTCCTGGCTCCAGGCTTGCACCGACAGCCACAGCATACAACTGGCTAACCAGATGAATGGCAAACAGAAAGCCAATGCAAGCGAGCTGACCAACAAAGAATTTTCCTGCAACACCCAGAGAAGAAGTCTCTAGCGCTGCAGCACCTAGAGTTGAGGATTTGACCAGAGTTTTCATGCAGGCAATTAATTTCCAAAATCTAAAAGCCAAAGTCCAAGAATTCCAAGCTCAATGGCTTGAGCAAGAAACTTATCCAATGGATAAGGCAGGAAACACACAAACCAAGTCGGAGGAAAAATATTCCCTGACCTAGGACGTTTTGGAACGCTTAGCCAAAGTCAAGAATCGCCTAGGGTTCAAATCCCCAAGCAAACCTAGATTCATCCACAATTGTGGACTAGCGGTATTAATTGAGAAGCTGCAAATCGAGCGGGAGTGAACAACGGCATTAGTAATGCTTTACAGCCCTAAGCCAGAAATTAAACCCCGAAAACTTGGGCTGAGCAGAACTGCGTTGTTGTGCCACATGCCGTAGATAGGCCAACCCTACCATAAACAACCAAAAACTTTCTCTTTACCTTAACTTAATCATATCCCAGGAAGAGACGCTACTAAAGCGTCGACTTTTGCTGCTGTATATGCCGTAACACTCCCCCACATGGGCTCAGTGAAGGGTCTTAACAAAGCTAAAGTTTCGATCAAGTTGTAACCTTCCTTCATCCAAATCTCAACGCTGGGAAGCAGAGGATTGTTCGCTCTATAGGGCTTACAGGCCCAGAAGTCATACCGTTCGAGATGGATTCAGTGCCATGCCTGCCTCTGGCTCTGAAGTCGGGAGCTGAGCCCCTAGAATAGTGATGCAGACCTCTCGGCTTCGGTTGAGCCTGCGCTGTCCCAATGCCCGCGTTCAACAGCCCCCATGGCCGACAATCTCCCCAAGCACCTTAAAGATGAAATTGAGCTGCGTCGCAATTTTGCGATCATCTCCCACCCCGACGCGGGTAAGACGACGCTGACGGAGAAGCTGCTGCTGTATGGAGGGGCGATTCAGGAGGCGGGTGCAGTGAAGGCGCGGCGCTC
>CALLPZ010000372.1 GCA_938015405.1 uncultured Pseudanabaenaceae cyanobacterium | reverse complement strand
AGACCCACCTTAAAGGCGATACCCGCAAGCACAGCCATGGGAATGGGCTCAGTCAACTTAGCCGCACCCAGCACAACGATCAGCAATATCGCTGCCCGAGCAATGCCTGACAAAATGGTGCGACCACCGGACTGGATATTCACCACCGTGCCCATCGTGGCACCGGCACCGGGTAGACCACCGACAAAACCAGAAGCCAGGTTACCAATACCCTGACCAATCAGCTCCTTGTCGGAATCATGCTCCGTTCGGGTCAAGCTATCTGCCACCACAGAGGTTAGCAGCGCATCAATACTGCCCAGCATGGCCAGAATGCCAGCATCCACCACCATGGTCTTCAAGTCTGCGGCCGTAAAGGTCGGAACCGTCAGGCTAGGCAGCGCACTCTCGATGGGGGGAATGCGGCTAATCAGAGGCTCACCCGCAGCGTTGTTACCACTGAAGAACACCAAGGAAAACACCGTCGCGATCACCAAAGCCAAGAGCTGAGGTGGCACCGTACGCTTGACCCGAGCAGGCGTCAAAAACAGAATCGCAATGCAAACCAAGCCAACCATCAGCACCGGCACATTGACCGCACTAATGAATCCAGGCAAGCCTTGCAAGGTTCCGATGACACCTCCCTTGGGGCTGGCGTAGCCCAGCAACGGTGGCAGTTGCAACACCATCAGAATGATGCCGATGCCTGACATAAAGCCAGAGATCACCGTGTAGGGCATTTGCGTGATGTACTTGCCCAGCTTTAGAAAGCCGAACAGGATTTGCAATGCCCCCGCCATCATCACAACGGTGAAGGCCATGGTGAGGCCTTTGGCCATATCGCCATTGCTGCGTTCCGTCAGGTCAAGGACGATTTGAGCAAAGACCACAAACATCGGGCCAGTGGGCTCAGATATTAGCGTTGGCGTGCCGCCAAACAGTGAAGCCATGAGACCAATGACAATGGCTCCGTAGAGACCAGCCGTTGCACCAGCACCGGAGCTAACGCCAAAGGTCAGAGCCATGGGTAGGGCGATGACTGCAGCGGTCAGACCGCCAAAGACATCGCCTTTGAAATTATCGAATCGTATCGGGTTGATCAGGGCCATGGTAGTCGCACAGTAAAAAGAACCTGAAACAGGTGAGGGTGGATCGACCCACCGCTCATTCAATGAATACCAAATTCTGCATTGATATAAGTCTATCTATAGATGGGACACTTGTGACAGTGATCGCATTACAACCCCATTGCAATTTCTAATCCTGTCACTCAGTCAGAATAATGAAAGCCCCCGACCTAGGGCAATCAAGCTCAGGAGCAGACGATTCTGTCCAAGGCGATAGAAAGGCTCAAGGCTGTAACTTTTCGCACTATCGAAGCACGAGTAAGTCGACCGCGTAGCGAATCTCGCCTTCTATCCTCCCTTGTTTTTCCCACTCACCCTACATAGGTGAGTCCAGACTCAATTCGATTCAGACTCTCGAATTTCATCAGTCAACAATGAGGGCACACAGCCTTGCAGCTGCAACGCATACAGTCTTCTGCAATGGGGATAGGGTATCAGACTTCGCAAGTCTAAATATCTCATCCAAATAAGCACAACCCTCTCAACAAAATCTTTCTAAGAAAAAATAAATCTGGGAATTTTCTGCAAATTTCACACCTTTCATATTAGTTTCAGCGGAGTAATACGAGAGATTAATTGAGCTTTTAGACACAGTAATACTCCGTAATTTCACACTAGCTTTGCCCAATCTAATACCCGTGTATTTACGATAGGTACAGTTACGAAGAACAAAGAACGGAGTTTGATAAAGATGCGTATTTCTTCTTTAGTTGGCTTGGCAGTTGCAGCACCCATCGTTGCCTTTGCCAGCACTGCCGAAGCTTCCACATTTATTTATAACGACAGCCATATTCCTGGCAATGTTGGTGCAGGTGCTTTTGAAAACATCCACGCCAGCTTCGATGATCAGTCTCAACAGCTCACCTGGAGTTCCACTTTCTCCACTGTTAATGGCAACCTAGCCAACGGTGCTTGGCTTGTACTCAACGACGGTCCTAACCCTAAAGCCCATGTTCAAGAGAACACCATGTTCTACTTGGATGGCATCAACAAGAAGCTCACGGCTTACACCTACAACGGCGTCAACGGCAGCAATAGCTGGAAGGATGCCACAAGCACCTATCTGAACTCCTGGGACCTGGCTGTTGAGAACAACGGTGATGAGCGCACCTTCAGCTTCGACATCAACATGGCCGACATCAACGGTCGCGACGACCTCGGCCAAGATTGGGAAGGCACAGCCTTTGGCGAGAAGCTAGGCATCTGGTATCACGCTGTGAACGACTTGAACGTGGCCTACAATGACAATGGCACCTTGGACCAGTTCAGCTACAGCAGCCAGGGCTGGTATGACACCAAAAACCAAGTTGCGGAGCGCGTTCCTGAGCCCAGTGCCATGGCTGGTTTAGCTGTCGCTGGCTTGCTCGCGGCCAAGAGCCTACGCCGCCGCCAAGGCTAAAGCTCATTGCAAAGCGAATGCTTCGCTAGGCTTATCACTGCGTTTGATTCGGCCACAAGGCTGAAGAAGAGAGATTGCAACTTCGTTCACGAGTCAGTGCATCTACTATTACTAGAGGTTTAGCAGTTTGGGTGCTGCTTCCAAGAACTCTCCTTGAGAAAGAGAGTGACGATCATGGTTACCGAATTGAGTCCGGTTGCGTCCTAGCCTGTAGAGTTTTCCGTCACGTGAGATAGCAAAATACATTTCCATTTAAAGACCAGCTTTTCAAGGGTCTAAAGTGGTGAGTGCTAACTCAGAAGACTAATTTTAATTCAGACGAATCGAGTAAAGAGGAGGCACTAGTTTGAGTACCTCCTCTTTTAGATAAATACCTATTTACCAAAGAATATACTTGGATAGATTTGACATTCTTCATCACACAAAAGCAAATATTTTAAGCTCAAACATGAAAGAAATATTGAGCCCCTAATTACACCTAAGTCCGACATATTCATCGCAGCTTTGCCTGTTCAAGTTTCCGTATATCTACGATAGAGACAGCTACAAAGCAAAGAACACGGAGTTCCCTGAAGATGCGTATTACTTCCCTGGTTGGCTTGGCCGTTGCCACTCCCATCGTTGCCTTTAGCGGCACAGCTCAAGCTTCTACATTCACCTTCAACTCGAATGTGATTGATGCCGGAGCTTCCATCAACAACCATGCTGGGAGATACGAGAATATCACCACCAGTTTTGATGACCAATCCCAGAAATTTTCCTGGAGTTCAACCTTTGCCCCCAACAGCAATGGAAACTTAGCCGACGGTGGCTGGCTTGTCCTCAGCGACGGGAAAAACCCCAAAGGTGGTGAGCAAAAGTACACCATGTTCTACATGGATGGCGATGCAGAAAGGCTAACGGCCTACACCTACAACGGCGTCAATGGCAGCAACAGCTGGAAAGATGGCAATAGCGTCTACCTCGACTCTTGGAACCTGAACGTTTCCGAGAGTGGCGATGAGCGAACCTTCAGCTTTGACCTCGATATGAGCGACATCAACAGTCGCAAGGACCTCGGCCCAGACTGGCAAGGCACCAGCTTTGCCGACAATATCGGTATCTGGTTCCACGGCGTCAACGACTTCGAGGCGGAGTACAACGTTGATGGCTCGTTGAAAGACTTCAGCTTTGCAAGCCAAGGTTGGTATGACACCAACAAGCCCGTGCCCACTACCAAAGTTCCCGAGCCCGCTGCCATGGCTGGTTTAGTTGCCATAGGTTTGATGGCTGCGAAGCGCATGAACCGCCGTCAGCAAGGCTAAGATTAGCCTCGGTCATCGTCCTTGATCATGTAAGGTCTCATAGCCTCAGATGCTGACAAGTGAGATGAAAAAATCCCAGAGGAGTCAGGTCATCTACTTTTACTAGAGGTCGTGAGTTCGGGTCATTGTGCCAGCGTTATTCTGCGTAAGAAACAGAACGACCCTGATGAGAGTAATGAGAGTTGAGTCAGGTTGCATTGACAGCCCCAATCATCAAAATATTGGGCTCTATCCAGATAGAAATACTTTGTTGTGACCTGGCATTGCCATGTCAGCAGCATAGCTAAAAGCCCAGCCGTTAAATTTCAGCTGACTTTCCAAGAGCCTGCATCATCACATCTAAGTCTATCCAGCCTCTGCCCCAGCCTTCACCAGCCTCTGCCACCCCTTCATAGGTCAGCGGTTGGACCAAGCGGCGGCAAGAAAATTTGATTTCCCCAAACAAATCGGGCAAGCTGCACAAGCTCTTGCCCGGTTTTGCATTTTGACAACGCGATGGACGCCTGACCCGATACTGGAAACGCCTCGGATGATATTGCGATCGCCCACCTCAGCCGATCTCCCCGCCCTGGCCAAAATCTACGCCAACCCAGCCGTCGCCCAATACCGAAGCAACAGCAGTCCCCTGGACTTGAAACAAAGCGAAATTGCCTTCGAAATCATCCTGGCCCACTGGAGCGACCATGGCTTTGGTCGCTGGATGCTGTTGTCCAAGAACAGCCATTTAGAAAAGAACAGCCAAGGGCACAAGCCAGACCAAAGCCAATCCAAGC
>CALLPZ010000371.1 GCA_938015405.1 uncultured Pseudanabaenaceae cyanobacterium | reverse complement strand
CTAACCTCGTTGAGCTTGTTCCAGCCATAGACCTCATCGCGGAATTTTTTCCAGCTTTCATAGATCTCTTTGAAAGTTGCATCGTCTGCAGCACTTTCCTCAAACAGAGCGAAGGACTCTTTCTCTGCAGCAGCCATAATTTCGGGACTGTAAGCAACGAGTTTAGTGCCACCGTCCACAAGACGCTTCAGGGCTGCGCCGTTGAGGGCATCATATTTGGCCAACATATTGATATTGGACTCACGAGCTGCCGTCTTGAAAACCTCTTGGTACTCCTTGGGGAGTCTATTCCACTCATCCAAATTGACAGTTACATCTAAGGTAGGACCGGGTTCCCACCAGCCGGGGTAGTAATAGTAATCTGCTGCATTTTGAAGACCCAGCTTTTCGTCATCGTAGGGGCCAACCCATTCGGCAGCATCGATCGCCCCCCGTTCCAAGGCAACAAATACCTCACCGCCAGGCAGAGACTGAGCATTCACCCCCAGGCGGGACATGACCTTACCCCCCAAACCCGGAATGCGCATTTTCAAACCATTCAGATCCGCAGCGGTTTGGATTTGCTTGTTGAACCAGCCCCCCATTTGCACACCGGTATTGCCTGCAGGGAAACTAATGGCATTGAAGTCGCTGTAGAGCTTGTGCATCGCTTCCAGGCCACCACCATGGTAGAACCAGGCATTTTGCTGCTGGGCATTGAGGCCAAAGGGCACGGCGGTACCAAAGGCCAGGGCAGGGTTCTTGCCAACGTAGTAGTAGGCCGCGCTGTGGCCGCAGGCAACGGTGCCGGATTCCACGGCGTTTAGGACTTCTAAGCCAGGGACAATTTCCCCCGCAGCAAAGGGCTCAATGGTGAAGCGCCCGCCGGTCATGGCACTGACCCGATCAGCGATGGTTTGGGCACCGCCATAGATAGTGTCGAGAGACTTCGGCCAACTGGTCGCCATTTGCCAATTGACGATGGGCAGGTCAGAGCCGGTCGTGCCAGCACCGCTGGTGGTGGCGGCTCCGCAGGAGGCGAGGGCAGCGGCAGAGGTGGCGGCGGCTCCGTAACCAAAGAGCTGTCTGCGTTTCATAGAAAAGGAATGTTTATAGGGAAGTTAAAAAGTGGACCGGAATCCGCCCTAATTTAATCATGCTGTTTAGCGCTTAACGCTGAATTGACAGGCTTTATCAAGGTTGCATCAAGCACGGATTGGCGCAGGAGTGGTCTGTTGTGAGGGAGATATTGCCGTGGCCAGATCACTTCGTAACTCTACAAGGGGTCAAGCGCAGAGATGGCAGGCAGCGAGGTGGATCGCCAATGCACTCATCCAGCGAGGGCATTGCCATAAAGCTTGGGTCTGGTAACCGTCGAACCCCTTAATTAGACGTTAATGTTAGGGATAGACTCTCTTAATCTGTGCATCGATGCTTGTTCTTGTTCCTCGTAAGTTAATCAAAACTTTGCTGGCGATCGCGCTCGGTTGCTGCGTTCTAGGGGCCTTGGGACAAGCCATAGAAGTCATCACACAAAAGGAAAATTTTCTAGGTTTAGGCGCGTTTGACCTCAACGAAGAGGGGACCGTTTCGGCCTGGTATAGCTCCATGCTGCTGCTGCTCGCTTCGGCAATCCTAGGCATCATTGCTTGGGCCCGTCGGGGAGAACGGTTTGGTCGCCATTGGGGTTGGCTGTCAGGTATCTTCCTCTATCTCTCGCTGGATGAAGCCTTAGCCATCCATGAAGATGCTGATTTAGCCCAGGCTGTCTTGGATAAGAGCAGTTTTATCTATGGTGACGCTTGGGTGTTTGTGGGGGCGGCGTTTGCGGCTTTAGTGGCTTTCAGCTATCGCCGTTTTCTGCTGGCCTTGCCTCGGCAGATTCGCAATGGGATGCTCCTGGCTGGGACGATCTACGTGGGCGGAGCCGTGGGCTTAGAAGTTGTCGGTAGCTATTTTGATGCGCTTTGGGGAAGGGAAACCCTGGTGCGCGTGGCAGTGATCACCCTGGAGGAAGGGCTGGAGATGCTAGGGGTAATTTTGTTTATCCATAGCCTGTTGCTCTGTTGTCGCTTCTGGAAAATTGGGATTCAGGTACAGTCGGAAGCTGGGGTAGACGAAATGGCAGATGATTCGGCGAAGAAACGGGTTTTAACTTGAGCAATGCGAGACGATGCCCCTGCTTGGACCAGGTAGACGATCGCTTGATCTAGGGCCTGCATTCCTGCTGTTTGGGCGTTTTGGGTTTGAACTCCTGCGATTTCAGCTTGAGCTTGGTCTAAGAGGGCTTGCTGGAAGTGAGCTTGGGCTAAATCACACAGCGCTCCCAGATCCTTGAGCACCGCGATCGCATCCTGAATAAGCTGCTGGGCTTTATCCCAATCCTGTCGCTGTCGAGCAAGTTGGGCCAGGCCGAGATGCGATCGCGCTTCAATTTGGGGATAGTGGGCCAGCTCCGCAGCCACCAAGGATTGCTCAAAGCAGCATCGGGCCTTCTCGAATTCATCAAGCTGTACATACACCTGACCCAGGAGTTGAACAAAATAAGCCCAGCGCCCTTCAGTGGCGACGGATTGCTGCTCAGACGCCAACAGGGCCATCCCCCCCGAAGCAATAAGCTGTTGAGCTTTAGCATTGTCGCCTTGACGGGCATAGACTAGGGCGAGGCAAACAGTGGCTTTCTCAGCCCAAGCGTGATGCTCGCTGTCCTGGGCCTGGACGATCACTTGCTGAAAATCCGCAGCGGCTAAGTCCCATTCGCCCAGGTCAATGCGATAGAGGCCTAGGCTAAGACGGGCATCAATGGCCAACATTCGGCGATAGTAGCGGGCGAGGCGTTCTTCTTTGGGATTCTCAGCTTGACCTCTGACGAGGGCTTCCTGCTGAACCGTCGCAACTTGGGTGAGGACGGCTTCTTGGCTGGCGATCGCCTGGCCCAATTGCCCTCGCAAACTGTACAGATCACCCAGAATACTTTGTAGCTCAGCCCGTTGGAGCGATTCAGGCAGTTTGTCAACCAACTGTTCCATGGCGTCCAGCACGGGCTGAACGCGACCCATGCGATGCAGCGTACTGGCCAAGGGCAGGAACTGGTCCCACTGGTTAACGCGGCTTTGCAGCAAAATCTTAGCGGCAAGCTGATAGTCGCCAATGGCGATGGCATGGGGATAGGCTTCAAAGGCAACCCAAGCATCCTCGCGGCTGGTGATGCGTTCAATGCAGGTTTGCCAATGGGTGGCCGCTTGGCGGTGGGCCTGTTCCCAGTCGGGGCCAGCCTGGAGGCGAGCGATCGCCGCTGCTCGCAGAGCAGGGTGGAGGTGGTAGCGACCTTGGTTATGTTCCAGGAGCGATCGCCGACGCAATGAATCAATTAGCCGCAACTGTTGCCCCGGCGGGACATCCCAGAGCATGGCCTGCAATCCAGTAACTCGCAGGGCTGGGCCACCCTGATCGCGGTAACAACCCAGACGACAGAACAGCTGATAAGCAGAAGCATCTAGGCTTTCGAGGCGCAGGATTTGATGTTCAATTAAGTTACTCAGATCAGCACTGCCGAGGGGATCCTGCTGGTGGAGTTGCCAATAGGCCGTGCCGTCCCCGCCAAAATCAGCCGCGATGGCAGCGCTCACTAACCCCATGGCTTTGGCATTGCCGCCGTAGGTGTGATGGAGGCTGGTCAAGACCTCCCCAGAG
>CALLPZ010000370.1 GCA_938015405.1 uncultured Pseudanabaenaceae cyanobacterium | reverse complement strand
ACTGACCGCATCAGGTCCAGGAGCTGGATTACGCTGTCGTAGGTTGCGGAGCGATCGGCATAGAGCACCATAAGGCCCTCAGGATTCTCCTGCTCAAACCCCTGCATGGTGTAGTAGAGGTTGTCCTGGGTGACGGGCTGCTGGTCCACGTAGATCGTGCCGGCACTATCAATGCTGACGATCAAGCTCTTGCGCGTCTGCAAGGCCGAGGTGGAAGACTGGGGCAAGTTAATGCTGATCGCCTGCTGGCGCGTGAGCTGCAGCGACGCCAGGATAAAGAAAATCAGGATGCAGAAAACCACGTCAATGAGTGGAATTAGCTCAATGCGGACGTCGTCGGCCTGGTTTTCAAAGTCTAGTTTCATAGCTTTTCATGCGAGGGCGAACAGGGCCGAGTAAAGAAAACGTTGAGGCAAGACTGGCAACTCAAGGACCAGCCATTGCGCTCGCGGAATCTATAGAGGATGAAGACAGGGAGTGAGGACAGCAGGCATTGTTGCTGCAACTATCGCCGTTACTGCAACTATCGCCATGAAACTACCGACCTTTCCCAGACTCATCAGCGTCAGGCGTCCCTAGGCCTCCCCCTTGGGCAGCCGCATTGGTCAAAATACCGGGCAAGAAGTTACCACCGGTCTGGGACCAGGTTTGACGATAGAGCAGCTCCATGTCATTGCCGGCACGCTGGAAAATCTTGGCCTGGTAAAAGATCAAGCCTTGGAACAGACGGTAAAAGGCCAAGCTGGCGATCGCAATCACCAAACCAAAGGCTGTACTAAACAGGGCGTTACTAATGCCGACTGAGACGCCATCTGTGGCCGTCGTGCCCAAATCACCCAGTTCAATGTTGCCGAGGGACTGGCGCAGGCCGAGGACAGTGCCCAGCAGGCCCAACAGGGGAGACAAGGCAATGACAGCCTCAAGGATCTTGTCACCGCGACGCATGGAAACGATTTCCTCATCGGCTGCGGACTCAAGCGCCAAGCTAAAGACTTGGGGCTCGGGGTTGGGCAACTTCAAGGCCGCAAATAGGAAGCGTCCGACAGGCCGGGCAGTGGAGCGTCGCGCAACTTCAATGGCAGAGACCCAATCCTGGCGAGCAATCGCTCCCAGAACCTGGTTGATAATTTCCTTCTCCTTGGTCAGCAAGCTAAACCAAAACCAGGAGCGCTCAATGATGGTGCTCAGGGCCAATACAGACAGGCCAACTAAGGCCCAAATGGGAAATCCACCTTGCCGAAATAGATCGAGTAAATCGTTAGACATTCATTCAACTCCTCACACAGTCCTCAGAGAATCGGCCTTGAGAATAGCCTTAGATCAATTAGCCTCAAGCAATGCACCGCAGCTCAACAATCGGCTACAGCAAAAATCCAGGGAATTGTTTAACAAATCCTCTCGACACATCAAATTACCACGCTTGCAGATCTGTGTATAAGCGCAATAGCTCACATTTCCAGACTGTTACCCGCCCTGGGTCGTTCCTCAAATCTATTAGATTCCCCACAAGTCAGCTAGAGCTGGTGGCCAAGGGCCGTAAAGATATGAGCTAGAGGGCGTTTGACCCCATCTAGGTCAAGCCAGCCTGACTCAGTGCAATACAGTGATGCAAGCTGGCATTGGTTTTAAAAGCTTGAGCTGAGAGATGTGTAGGTCCCGCAACATAGCCGTCTTGTCGTAACGCCTGGATCAAGCGATCGCGCTTGGGTGGATCCATCTTGCCCCACTTGCCTAGCTCTCCCAGGGGGAAGTGGTAGGGAGGCAGCTCTGCTTCGGCTTCCATCACTGCTAGTAATGAGGCGATCGCTTCCCAATTCCAGCTCTGGGCCTGGGCCTGCATCTTTTGCAAAAACGAGACATTGTGGAGCGGACCTAGCCACATCGGTCCACTGAGCGTCAGAGGGCGATGGGGATCATGGTATTCACAAACAGCCCGGCTCAGCTTGCGCCACCCCAAGGTCTGATATTCCCCACAGTCATGGCAATAGCCCAGAAAGCCATAGGGGGGATGTCCCTGGAACCCAGCCTGCAGGACAGACTTTGGAGTCATTTCAGTCTGCCTAGACCGCAGTTGCACCATTACCCGATAGGTTTGGCCGCCAAAATACGAAAAGATCGGCCGGATCCCAAACCCGCGAGCACTGGCCTGCTCCCACAGCCCACCCAGCAATAGGCGCAGCCCCTGCTCTTGGCAACTGGGATGAATGCGGGCATAAACGCCATAGGTCTTGAGACTACTCTCGGGCGCTCGACCCGCCAAGGTACGCGAATCCGTGGCTGTGAGATAAATCAACCCGCCCATCGCAGTGGCCCCGACCGCTGCCGCAAAGAAGGGAGCACCGCTACCGAAGGCATCGATATCGACCAGGTCATAAAAATCCTCATCGGCACAGCATTGAGCTAGGGGCTGGGCAGCTCGCTTCTGGGTGAGGCGATAGCGTTCCGGACTGAGGTTACGCTCTAGGTTCGCCTGGCGTAGCGGCGTGATATCGCCATTGCCATCATTGGTCCAAACAAAATCGGCCTCGGCCTCCAGGCTGTAGCGTAAGGAACGAATGCCACTACCTGCCATGGTTTCTAGCACGCGCAGGCGATGGGTCTGCTGTTTATATACCGCTGCCGCCAGCACCCCCAAATCCCGAGCGGGGCGACTCTCTGGCCGAAAGAAAGCATCACCCACCTGAAATTGGGCCTTCCCTTCTTCAAAGAGAGGTCGGGTTGCATCAGCCATGGTTGTTACCACTGTTGCCGGAGTCATCGCCGGGTCATCAGGATTCAGCAAAATCTCATCCGTTCCTATAACGCGTCCCATCATCACTTCAGCTCGGTCTCAACAGCACTGCTTAGGCTCATGCCATGGAGAGCGTTAGGGCTTGCCCCATCAGGGATGGAAGACGATG
>CALLPZ010000369.1 GCA_938015405.1 uncultured Pseudanabaenaceae cyanobacterium | reverse complement strand
TGGTTGCTTCCCGTTCAAACAGCGGCAACAGGATCGGCTTTTTCAGGACTTTAAGCACTTTGTGGGGCCGAGCTTCCCCCTGGGTTCCATCCGCTGCGGCAGCATCAATCGGTTGTAGATCAGCCACCTCAAAGATCTCTGTCGGTTCCCACTCATCCAGCTCCCGAAGAGGGTGCAGCAAACGATAGCGATCTTCTATCAAGAGAGGAGTGCCACAGGTCAAGCAGTCGGTCTCTCCCTCAGGGTTTTGCCGTTGGGCGCAGCGAGGATTAATGCAGTAGCTCACAGGCAAACCTCAGGGCAGGTGGTGACGCACATATTCCATCACCACGGGGATTAAGGTAAAGCCTGCGCTACTTTTTTCAATCAGCGATCGCCCCAACAACCCCTTCACAGCATCCAATCGATAGGGCTGGGTCAGGCTTTCCAGGGGCACGGGCTCGGCTGCATCCGCCAGGTGAACCAAGATATCTTGCTCTTCACTGGAGAGACGCTCATACTGCTGATTGATCAGGTATTTGATATCGCCGAACAGGGTCATGCGCTGGCCCAAGAACTGGCGCACATTGCCCTCAAATAACTCATGGATGGTCATGGCCACAATCCTTAGCATCAGCGGATTGCCACGATACTGGCTAATCAGCATGGACCAATGGGATTTCCCCGTCTCCTCTAGCTGCTCCATCTTAAGGATTTCCATGGCAGCCTGGGGCTTCAGTCCAGCGAGGTCCAGGTGACGGATGGGGCTACTGCTGGCTCGGGACTTGGGCATGTCGCGACTGCCTTCGCGACTGGTGACGAGGACACAGCTCTGGTGCTGCTGCTCACCAATGCGCCGCAGCAGTTCGCCATAGGCTTCATAGCCCGACTCATACTCCCCCATAAAACTGCCTCCGGTCAGCAGCGTTTCAAAGTTATCGAGGATGACTAAGCAGCGATGGTCTCGGAGATAGTCCATCAGGACGGTGAGCTGGTCGTAGCAATTCACCGGTTCACTAGCCCCTGTTGGTGAATGAGCTGTGGCATCAGGCAGTTGTACTAGCCACTGATTGAGTAGATCTTCTAACTTGGGGCGATAGCGCAGGGACTGCCAGATCACGCCTTCAAACTCAGATTGAATCGTCTTAGCGAGGGCAATGGACAGGGAGGTTTTACCAATGCCAGCGGGGCCGTTAATGGCAATCAGGCGAGCTGAGGGACTGGGCTTCGATTTAGGAGATGGGTTGGCGAGAATCCAATCTTTGAGCTGGGTCAGTTCAGCTTCACGACCGTAGAGCTTGGGGATGTCCGGCATCTGGGACCAGTTGATCGCTACTTGCTGGGCCGAGTAGCCTGCCGCTTGGAGCCAAGTGGCCACGTCTCGCCAGCTTTCCAGGCTGGTGCGATCGCGCCCGGTCAGCGCTTCCACATAGCGATAAATGCCGTTACTGAGGGAGACCTCCACGGTGCCTTCCACCACGCATTGGTAATCAGCAATATCCGCCGGGCTATAGCCCAGGAGTAAACCGCGAAGACGCGTCCGTTCCAGCTCGGTTAGCTCATGGGAACGGGCATGGGGAACCACTTCACGCTTAGCCTCAGCGAGGTCAGCGTAGAGCTTGTCCAAATTCCACTGGGTTTCAGCTTGCTCAAACAGTGCAGGGGAGGCCATGGGACAGGGAAACCCAACTTACAGAAAGCATATCTAGCCGGGACGGAGGAAGCCCTATGAGATTCATAGGGCCTATCTAGTTTACCGAATCACAGCCCTGGAGCCCGATTTCCGTAGACAGCTGTAACGCAGGCAGAAAGGCTGGGACTAAGCTTCATTCTTAGGGATCATTGCTGGCTCAGGTTGCTTAAGCAACATATTCTGAATCCCTTCAACCCCAATCAAGCTGGGCATACCGCTGCCATTGCTAGAGGTGGGCACAAACACCATCGTCGACTTACCCTCCATGCACATCTCATAGAGCATATTCATCGAGCGCAACTGCAATGCCGTCGCCGACTTGGCATATTTGTCTGCTGCCTTACCCATGGCATCTGCTGCCAGTTCTTCCGCTTCGGCAAGCTTGAGCCTGGCCCGCTTCTCTCGCTCTGCCGCCGCCTCGCGGGAGATGGCTTCCTCCAGCTCTGCAGAAACGATCACATCCTTGACTTCCACGGAGATGATCGTCACTCCCCACTGCATGACGAAATCAGAGATGTGGGAACGAATCAGCTCACCAACAGCATCTCGCTCGGAGAGCAATTGATCCAGATTGGACTTGCCCACCATGTCGCGAATGGCGGCTCGGGCTGCCATTTGGGTCGCTTCGCGATAGTTATCGACGTTGAGTACTGCGAACTTGGCGTTGTGGACTTTGTAGAAGACGATCGCATCCACATCCACTGGAATATTGTCCCGAGTCAGGCCCTTTTGCAGCGGCACGGTGTAGGTAACGATGCGCAGATCAACGGTCTGTTTGGGGCTTTGCAAGAGGGGAATATAGAAATACAGTCCCGGCCCCACCACGCGGGTAAAGCGACCGAGAGTGAAGAGAATCTTGCGATCCCATTCATTGCAAATTCCAAAAAAGCGAAATAGGATGCCGCCCAAGCCTAGGGCAATTAGCGTCCCAACAGACAGTCCCATAGCAGTCACTCCTTAATCATGAATTGAATGAGCCATCCAGCGCTAACGCTCCCCGAGTTCCCCCTTCCAAGTCTCGGAAACGAACTGTCAACGTCTCCTTGCCCCAGCTTTGGGGCAAAGAGTTTTAGCACGGGGCAACGCTGCATTGGCGCAACAAGCGCATGGCACAACAGTCCTCAACAGATTTGCCAACTAAACCACTTGCAGCAAAACCACCAAACGACGATTGAACGTTTTGATCACACCGCCCCGCAAGTAGTCCTCGGGGTGACGACGAAAATGATTCCAAGTCTGCTGCAGTGCCTGTTCGTACAGCGCTGAATCATAGCGACTGTCCATCCAAATTTGACCGGACTCCGCCATCGCCTCCATTAAGCGAGCGAGGGCGCGGCGGCGCTGGATGCAACCCGGTCGATGCCCTAGCAACCGAGTGAGGGATTGCTCAAAGGTTGGTTTGCTGTGATATCGATGATTGCGGGATCGTAAAACCATAAAACCTCTCCTTTTCTTCTTTGACGTCTTGCTTCGTTCGACCGTGAGCGCGCATCCAGTCGAACGGTTTCGCGTGAACACCCTCTAGATACGCCTCTGGAGCAGGCGGTAATCCCTAGTTGATGCATGAGTAAATCCTAGGTAAGGGCTATGCATTCAGTCAAGCAAATTCCTAATTAAAGCCTCTGTAAAGTCTATTTAAATCAGCCTCAATCCCTGCTTAGCTAGGAGATAGACAGTGCAGAGCGCTAGAATCAAAGTTTGTAACTGCCTTTGCTCAAGCGACTGACTTTCACCAGAAACTGAATCCCAGCAGTTCCTCTTCGCCATGGCTAAGCCCTCTCTCAAAGCCTCCCCTGAGGGAGTCATCAGCGCCAGAGCCGCACTGCAACGAGCTGGGCTAACCCAAAAGCAGCTGCGTGAGCAGGTGAGCTGTAGTCGCCAGCCCATCACCAACTTTTTCAAGGGAGCTGCGATCGCTCAGCCGTTATTTATCTCGGTGTGTGAGCAACTCGGACTCGACTGGCAGGCGATCGCAGATCTACCTGGCAGTCCAACACCCAGCCCCAAAGCCAGCCTAGCCAAAGCCTCCCATCCAACCCAGGCAGCAGCACCCACCCCACAGAGCACAGCAGCTCGACTGGATATAGCTCAAATCAGAGCCCAGGTTAAGGAGTACAGCCTCCAGCGCTGCCAGAGCCTCACCTTGCTGGGACGCGCCCGGGGACGACAGTTTGAGGCGATCGCGCCCCAGCTCAAGATCCTCAACAGCAGCGACCTCTACGACCTAGCTCCCAAGCAATCCCAGGTTGAGACAGATCAGAATCCGGGAGCCGAGACTAGCCTAGTGCTCACTTGGGCAGAGGCAGTGTGCCGCTATCCCTACCTGCATCTGCTAGGGCCACCCGGGGCGGGCAAGAGCACCTTTCTGAAATACCTAGCATTGCAATGCATTCGCGGGAAGCTGGAGCCCCAGCGCGTGCCCATCTTTATTGCCCTGCGGGAGATCGCCGGACCTCTGAGCCGTAAGAGTCTGTTCGATGCGATCGCCAAGGTTTACCAGCGTACCTGCAACTTGGAGCCCCAAGTCCTCAGCCAGCTATTCAAGCAAGGCAGCATCCTGCTACTGCTGGATGGCGAAGACGAGATCGCCAAAGACTTGTCGAAGCAACTGGTGCTAACCAACTTTAGCCTCTTCTACCGCAACCACGTCGTCATTAGCTGCCGCACCGCTGCCCACCAGCGCCTCCACCAAGACTTTGTCCAAGCCACCCTAGAGCCTTTTGACCACGACCAAATTCAAGCCTTCCTCGATCAATGGTTTGAGCAGAGCAGCAAAACCAAGGCAGGCTTTCTCGACTGGCTGGGTCAAATCCAAACCGACAGCCGACAGCGCTATGAGCTGGCAGAAACGCCACTGTTGCTGACACTACTCTGTATCACCTTTGAAACCTCTAGCTCCCTGCCCCAGGGCAAGCTTCAGATCTACGAATTAGCCTTTGAGAGCCTACTGGATAACTGGAATGCCAACCACATGACACCCTGGTCATCCCCCTTCGAGCAGCGCAGCCATGGGGAGAAAATGCGGATACTGAAAGCGATCGCCTCCGCTGGATTCAGCCAACCTGAAAAACGTTTCAGCGCCACCCGGCGATTTATCCACAACGAAGCAGGACTCACCCCCCAGGATCTGGATGATCTCAGCGCCAAGGACTTTCTCAACGACATCGAGCGGCTCTACGGGCTGATCCAACAGGAAGGCTGGAACAGCTACCGCTTCTCTCATTTGTCCTTTCACGAATACTTGATGGCCCTAGCAGTTTTAGAACAG
>CALLPZ010000368.1 GCA_938015405.1 uncultured Pseudanabaenaceae cyanobacterium | reverse complement strand
TCGTCCTGTTGCTTTGTGTCTAGGGCATGGCGGGCCGTGAGAATATCGACGGAACTGACGGTTTCCCCTTTGGACCACAGTCCTTCAAGGGCTGAAATAAGGCGCTGCCCCAGGGCCACTTGGTTGGCAGTTCCGTCAATTTGGATGGCTTGGCCCCGTAGGACAAATGTCGCTCCAGTTTGCTGGCCCAGGATTTTAAAATTCTCTTCCTGGTCGCCAGAAATCGCGATCGCACTTTCTGGGGTGGGCAATTCGATATTGGCGGTTTCTGCCATAGGGGAGTTGCTAGTCCTGAGATATCTGCCCCAAGATCATTAGGGGCCACTGACTCTATGCTAAGCAATAATCCTGTTGATGGCGGGATGCTGTGGCAATCTACAACATCTGTTGCCAAACCCTAGTGATTTTGTTTCGGTTTGGGCTTCGGCTTCGGTTTCGATGGGCGCGGGTCTCCCGCTTTCCGAGGCTTGGGCTTAGAGCGGTTACCCTGGCTCTCCCCATCTTCACCTAAGACTTCTAGAGATACATTTTGGCCAACATTTTTACCCGCAGCCCTAAGAACGGCTCGAATGGCACGGATATTGCGGCCGCCACGGCCAAAGGCTCGGCCTCGGTCTGCTTGACCTAGGGAAACTCGCAGCCAAACCTTCGTGTTGTGGGCGGTCGTCTCGGTACTGATATGTAAATCGCTGGGTAGGTCGATAAGAGGTTCCAGCAGAAAGCGAGCCAACGCCTGGTAATCCAGTGGGGGAGCGTTGCCGCCTGAGGGGGAATGACTGGAAGGAGGGCCACTACTGGAGTCAGGATTAGCGGATGCGTCTGGGGTCAGCGCATCGGCACTGTCTGACTCAGGAGCCGAGTTGAGGGAAGGATCGCCGGAATTGGACATCGTCGAGGCTCAATACTCCAAAGAGATTGCCGGGGCCAAGCACGAGTTTGATAGAGCAGATTTGAATGGAACAGAAGGGTGTGGGCCGGCCTAAAAAGGAGTGACCCACAACTCTATTCTAGATGCCATGACAAGCCCCAATAGGGTTGGCGCATCTGCAGAGACTCTAGGAAGCCTTGAGCTGCTCATACACGTTGGCTTTCTCGAGCAAACGCTTAACGGTCTCAGTAGGCTGAGCCCCTTGCTTGAGGCGAGTCACTAAACCAGGAACATCCAGGCGGGTTTCCTTGGTGCGAGGGTTATAGAAGCCTAGCTCCTCGATGGGACGACCATCACGGCGAGAGGTGCTATTCATCACAACGATACGGTAGCTTGCTTCGCGTTTCTGGCCAAAGCGCTTCAGACGGATTTTCAGCATGTCTCAACGTTAAAAGAATATCGATTTTGGCATCGGGCCATCACAGGAACTAGCCCCAGCCCTAACCTCTGGAGGAGTTCTGGCTTTGGGCACAGTACACCACCGAATAAATAAATCTATCATGGCGCTGGCAATCCCTCACCTTGAGGTCAGAGAATTGCCATAAGTCGGCTACTGGCCGTGCAAGTTGCGACTGCTGCTTCATGGCCGTTGTAAGACCTCATGGCCGTTGCTGTTCTAAAGCACTAAGGCTAAGGCACTGGCACAAAGGTGTAGCCGCCGGGGCCGCTGCCAGGTTTGACGGTGACTAGCTGGATGGAGGCATTGCGATCGCCGGAGGGCAGGAAGCGAATTGCTCCTGAAGCACCTTGGGTTTGGAAGCTCGGAGATTTGAGGGCTTGTTGGACGCCTTCGCGACTGGGATTGATGCGTAGGCCTTCTGCGATCGCCTGGACGGCATCGTAGCTGAGGGCCGTGCGCCAGTTGACCGTGGCGCTCCATAGACTACGAGAGCTGTTGGGAAAGTTGGGATCTGGCGAGGCATCAATGTGCCAGGGAATGGCGACGACCATGTCTTCAGCCTCACTACGCCCCACTTCCAATGTTGTGGCGCTGTAGACATCGTCACCCCCCAGGATCGGTAGGGCCTGTTGGTTCACAGCAATGACCTGCAGAGCCTGGTTGAGGGTGCCGGTGTTCGGGAGAAGCACGATGACATCAGCGCCCTGTTGTTCAGCATTGCTGAGAGTGTTGCCGATGCTAATGCCGCTCTGGGATAGGTCTACCTCACTGATGACTTGGCCTCCGCCAAGGGAGAAGGCCGTCGCAAATTCTCCCTTGAGAGACTTACTGTAGGCGCTGTTACTACTGAAGTAGACGATGGCCTGCTGGCGCTGCAATTTGTTCAGGGCATGTTCTGCCAGCGCACGGGCAGCAATGTAGTCACTGGGAACCGTTCGAAAGAAATAGGGACTGGCGTTGCTCAGCTCAACCGAGGTGCTGATGGGGGAAATATTGGGGAGCTGAGCTGCTTGATAGGCCTCCAAAGTGGCAATGGACACGCCACTGGAATAGGGTCCCACAACACCGATGACGCTAGCATCTTGCCCGAAGTTCTGGGCCACCGTTTGAGCCGTGGCATTGTCATTGTTGTCGTCGGCTAGGGTGATCAACAGCTTTTGCCCATTGATACCGCCAGCGTTGTTGATTTCCTTTTGCGCTTGGGCAATGCCACGCATCATTTCCAGGGCACCATTGGGATCCGAACCTAGGGGAAGAGAGGCGCCGATGGTTAGGGTCGAGCCATTCACGGCCAGGGCATTTTCGCGGTAGATGACTGATTCTGGATCGTTGGGGCTTTGCTGCAGCGCAGCTCCAAATTGTTGAGCCGCTTCGGCATAGTTGCCCTGAGCATAGGCCTGTAGAGCAGCCTGCTTTTGGGGGCTACTGGGAGTGGGGACTATACTGCGATCGCCATTGCTCAAGGTCACCGTGCCACCCCCTGGATTTCCACCACCTTTGTTTAGGCTGGGCCAGTTGCTGGTTCCTCCACCGCCGCCTCCACCAAATTGTTTCGCTAAGAGCCAAGCGCCTCCTCCCAACAGGCCCAGGGTGACGAGTAGGGCCAGGATCAGCGCCGGAGTGTCATTCTTTTTGGACATGGTGGAAGAATTTGTAGATAGGGTGAACACCGGGCCTAAAATCGCTACGCTGGCAGATGATGAGTCTGGTCTGCCAAGGCCCTCAGGCTGTGAGCTATGGTAGCGCGGTGGCCTGGAAATACCTTGGAGATCCCCTTGAACTGTATTGATTCACTGTCAGGGGACGGGCCCGGGTTTAATTGCTTGTGGCTAGGTGTTTTATTCAGTGTGCGTTCTATTGATTTAGGGGAGATGGGGTCGTGGGCGAGCATGCACTGATTTTGTATAACCCCACTGCTGGGCAGGCCAGTGAGATTTTGCCGAAGCTAGAGGCTGCTGCGGAGTCCTGGCGGCAGGCGGGCTGGCAGGTAGAACTACGACCCACCCTATGTGCTGGAGATGCCACCATTCAGTCCAGGGATGCGGCGACCCAGGGGTATAGCTTGGTCGTGGCAGCCGGAGGAGATGGCACGGTTAATGAAGTAGTGAATGGCTTGGCGGGGACTGAGACGGCCCTAGCCACATTGCCCTGTGGCACCGTGAATATTTGGGCTCGAGAAATGGGACTGTCGATGGACATCGCCCAGGCAGCCCAGGCTTTTTTAGGAGCTGAACGCCGTGCGGTGGATTTGGGGGTTTGTCGTCAGCGGCCTGCGAAACTGTCCAAGCGCAAACGGCGAGCGCTGAAGCGTGAGCGAGCGAAGGCTGCGGCCAAGATTGATGCGGGGCAAGCGGACTCCAGGGGGGCTCACTTGGAAGGTGGTCTGACGGAGTCAGGGGCATCCCATCAAGCTTCACTGGGTGCTCCGGATGAGACTAATTTGGATCGCTACTTCCTGTTGATGGCTAGCGCAGGCTTTGATGCAGCGGTGACCTCTGAGGTGAAGTCGGCGGAAAAAAAGCGATTTGGGGCGATCGCCTATGTCAAGCAAGCCTTCCAAACGGCCTGCCGCTATCGAGGCATTAAA
>CALLPZ010000367.1 GCA_938015405.1 uncultured Pseudanabaenaceae cyanobacterium | reverse complement strand
GCCTTGCAGCAGGTGCCAATGAATATCTCAGTAAACCTGTGAAGTTGCACGAGCTAGAGACCAAAATCCAACAGCTTACGGTTTGTGCCATGTCCCCTTAAGTTCTCTCTGGGATGAGTGCTTATCCCTTCAACTCTCACTTCATGATGCAGCGTTGATCTTATCGATAGCGTCTTTTTCCCTGTGAGACCTGAGAAGTCGGGGCTGTCTCGCCCATCTGTTTCATATTTTGAGTCAAAGACTCGACTTACAGAAACAGTCTTGAATGGGAAGGTGTGCCCTACAATTCTGACGTATGGGGAAGGCAGAATCTCCTACTGTGCCGCTCCCGCTGTGACTCTGTTTGGACCTTGTGATGCCAGCATCTTCCCCCATTCTAGAGACTTCCCTGCTCTCTTCCTTCACTGTGGCAGCGCCAGAGATGGAATTGGCAGATGCTGTGCCGCAAATGCTCTCCGTCTCAGCTGAGGTTCGCCCGGAGCTAGAGCTAGCTAGTAAGCCCAGCTGCATGGTGGTGCAAGATCAAGCGCAGATGGTGGGGATAGTGACCCAGCGAGATTTTCTGCGAATTATGTCGCAGCATGATTCCTGGAAGGAGCTAACACTGAGACAAATCATGTCCCAGCCTGTGATCACGCTTGCTCGGTCTGAGTTATCCGACAGTCGTACAGCACAGGCATTGTTAGATCGCCATGGTATTCATCACTTACCTATTGTTGATGCCCAGGGGAGCTGCATTGGGGTTCTGACCGATCATTGCTTACGAAAATTTAGTGATAGCTATCAACTCTGGGAGAGTGAGCAACGCTATCAACAAGTTGTTGCATCAGCCCCGGTTGGAATTTTTCGTCATGATGCTTCAGGAGGATGCACGATGGTGAATCCTCGTTATCTCGAACTATCTGGTTTCACGGTGGACCAGCTCTTGGGAGATCGGTGGCAAGATGCGTTGCATCCCGATGATCGTGAATGGCTCATGGAAGCCTGGTCTAAGGCTATGGAAGCTGGAGAACGTTTTCAGGGGGAATACCGCTATTTGAATCCTGACGGACAGGTGAAATGGGTTTATGCCCAAGCTCTTCCAGAAAGAGGCCCCCAGGGGCAGCTGAGGGGTTACTGCGGCACCGTGACGGATATTAGCGATCGCAAAAAAGCAGAAGAGGCGCTCCTGGAGAGTGAAGCAAGACTACGCTCCATTACAGACTCCATTCCTGGCTGTATTGCATATGTTGATGCATCTCAGCGATATCAATTTACGAATCAAACCTATCGGACTTGGTTTCATTATCCACAGGTAGAGATTGTGGGAAAAAAGGTTGAAGAATTTCTTGAACCTGAGCGTTATGAGCGATGTAGATCCCGAATTGAGCGAGTGCTAGAGGGAGAAAAAGTTGCTTATGAGACTAGTGTTTCTAATGATGATGGAACCCTACGATATCTCTCGGGAATACTTGTGCCGGATCGGGATCGGCGAAATAAAATTCGAGGCTATTTTGCATTATTGACAGACATTAGCGATCGCAAACGAGCGGAACAAGCATTACAGGCCAGCGAAGCTAAAAAGGCAGCAATTCTGGCGACCATTCCTGACTATCTCTTTTGTGTAGATGCTCAGGGCTGTTACCGAGAGGTGGTCAACTATCGTGAGGGAATTACAATCTTTTCTGAGAATTTTGATCCCATTGGAATGACAATGGTTGATGTCTTACCACCGGAGATTGCAGCTCAGCAAATGTATTCTCTTCAACAGGCATTCTTAACCGGTGAGCTCCAAACCTACGAGCAGGTGCTGCAAGAGGGGGAGCAAGTTCGACATGAGGAGATTAGAGTCATTCGCAGTGCTCAAGATGAAGCCTTGTTTATGGTCCGCGACATCACTGAGCGCAAACGGGCGGAGCAGCAACTCCAAAATCTTCTAGCTGGAACAGCAGCCGAGACAGGGCAAGACTTCTTCCCCGTTTTAGCGACTCATTTGTCTGAAGCTCTTCAGGTGGACTATGCCCTCGTTGCAGAATTACGTGCTGATGATGAGCTGCATTCCCTGGCATTTTGGGCAGATGGTTCGCTCCATCCACCCATTCACTATCATCCCGGCGGAACGTTGTGCGAGCTGGTGATCGATAATGGGCAACACCAATGTGATGATATGTTAGCTTACTTTTCGAATCAGTTGCCCGAGGTGGTCAGAGATCTGGAAGCCAATCACTATTTCGGTATTGCTTTGCGTAATAGCGAGAATGTTGTAATTGGTCTTCTCTGCGTGATGGATCGATACTCTATTCGGCAGTCTCAGCGGGTAGAAAGTATTTTGCGAGTCTTTGCTGCTCGGGCTGCTGCTGAGCTAGAACGTCAGCGTGCTAGCGCTTTGCTAGAGCAACTCAACCAAGAACTAGAACATAAGGTTGAAGAGCGAACGGCTGAATGGAGAGAGCAGAAGCGATTCCTACAAACTGTACTGGATGCTTTTCCACTGTCAGTTTTTTGGAAAGATTTAAACTCTGTTTATCTCGGTGCTAATCGTCGATTTCTCTGTGATGCAGGCCTTAAGTCTAAGAGAGAGTTAATTGGGAAGACAGATTTTGATTTGGTTTGGAGAAAAACAGAGGCAGAGGCTTATCGTGCAGATGATCAAGAGGTCATTCGCTCGAACAAAGCGAAGTTAGATATTATTGAATCCCAGCTCCAGGCCAGTGGAAAGCAGATCTGGCTTGAAACAAA
>CALLPZ010000366.1 GCA_938015405.1 uncultured Pseudanabaenaceae cyanobacterium | reverse complement strand
AGTTTGGTAGCGTTGCACTAAAGTCAGCGCTCACCGAATCTACGCTAACTTTGTCTATCAACAAGGGGTCTAGGCTGGCGAGCCGCCCTTTCACAGTTGGCCGATCTAATTTCCCGCTAACGTCTGTCGTTAAGGCGAATGTGCCGTCTGCTGCGATCGGCAGTTCAACTTCAGATAGCGCTTGCGCCTCTGCCAGCGTTACTGAAGGAACCTTCGCCGTCAGGTCATAGCCGCCTTCGAGACTGACATCCCCCTCTGCGAGCAGAACAATGTCGTTGAGCTGCAAACTCGTATCTTTAATGCTGACCTGCTGACCGCTAAACACCAGCCGACTACGAATGTTTTGAATCGGAGACTCTATTGCATCAACAACCAACTCTCCTTCTCGAAACTTCGCAGTTCCGCTCACATCCAGCGAAGATGGGTCCAGTACACCCTCATTGAAATCGGCTGCTACCGTTAGATTTCCGTCCAGTTCTCCAGAGCGGATGCCCAACGAATCTGGTAACAATAAATTTGCGCCGATGCTAGGCAAATTTTTAAACCGTGCGTTTGCTTTCCCAACCTGTGTTTCTAAATTTGCATCGCCCTTGAGCACAAAGCTGCCGAACGCTTTCCCATTTTCGCGATCGCTTTCAGTAGCCTTGGCAACGACCTCGCCCTTCAGCTTAAACTCAATGTCCTGCGCCGACTCCCCTAAAAATCGAACGCGCGCATCTACCTCTTCTATCTGAATCAGCTCACGGGTCACCACCGCTTCGCTGTCATCAGCGGTGTAGGGAACTGCGCGGAGACTGGCATTGCGAACTTCAATCGAGTCAATCTCTAGCCCAATAGGTGGCTCTACCTCCGAAGGTTCAGGCAAGCTCAGTTCTAGCCATTGCCCGTCCTCATCTTCGATTAAGGAGACTTCTGGAGAGACAAGAATAACTTTGGGCTTGAGGGTTTGTTGAAATATGAGCGATCGCAAGCCAATGTTGATCTCAATGGCCTCTACCGTGACTGAAGAGTCATCCGTGTCTGTCGGAGGCAGAACAGTTTGCCCCAGCCTCACCCCCCAAAAGGAAAAGCCTTCTACGTCACCCAGTTCGATGGGGCGTTGGATTGAGTCATTGATGACATGGGTGACTTGAGGGAGCAGAAGACTCGTGACAATCCGATCTCCCCAAACGTAAAGTACGCCCCCTCCAACGCCAACGGTGCCCCCCAGCCCAAGCCCTACCCCCCCCAGAATTTTCCACAAGCGACGACGGTGATGGGGCGGCGGTTCAGAGATTAAATCGTCGTCAGGAGTCAGCGGGGGGATTTCTGACATGAGTTTTTATCTGGATTTTTCGAAGCGCTCGATATTAAAACGATAGACCTCTGGCACCCATTCGAAAGGTCAACGAAGTTGAATAGGTTTTCAGCCTCCGAGAAGGCATCTAGACAAGAGGTTCAATACGCTACCTCTTGGCGTTACGTAGTAAAGAGAGGGGAGATGGTCCCTTGAAGCGAGGGATAACCCAAACCCTCCTACACAATCAGCTCAGAACAGCGATTGCAGTCATTCCTCAGATCAGACCACCCATTCAACAACGCCATCTCAAGAGCCATCGCAAACCCACACAGCTCCTGCGAAGGCATAAAAGAGAAGATTGCCTCCCTCCACAATTGATGCTTCAGCAACAATTAATAGTCACTATCCGCCACGCAAATTCCCAGGCATTTAAGGCCATTGGAAGCCGTACGCTTGCAGTGAGGACAAAGAATCTTCTCAGCCTGGGCCTCGGGCTTAGGCTGCTGCTCGGCTTGGGACGATTCGGATGGAGTTGGCTGAGTCCCAGTTGTCATGGAAGTTTTAGAGAGCAACTACTCCAGTATGACAAAACGTAACGATTCTCTCCAGCCAATCTCAAGAATGCAGGCTGCTTGCAGGTTCAATGCAGTCATAACCCATTAACCCTGCGGACACAAAGTTGTGCATCCACAGGGCATCCAGGGTTCAGCAATTAGGCTTTAGCATGAGCCCTACGGGAGGGTGCTTCAGACACCGGGCAGTTCACAAGCAGCCATATTCTGCTTAAACTGCTGGCGCTGCCCCGGCGTCAACATCGCCATGGCCTCTTGCTCAAACTTCCGGTCCATGGCCTCTAGCTGACGCTCTTGCTCAGGCGTGGGATCGGGCAAAATCGCTTCCATGGAACCATCGAGCTGCGTATCCATAGCCTCAATGATCCGTTGCTGCTCCAACGTGAGCATGGCTCCCAGCTGCTCATCATAGGACTCGGCGATCGCATCGAAGCGAGCTTCTTGCGCTGGGGTTAAAACTGGATCCTCATCTCCCAAGCTCTGGGGTGCCATAGCGGTCATCTCCTCTTCAGCCCAAGCATCTAGCTTGTCTAGCTCTCGCTTTTGCTGGGGGGACAACATTTCATAGAATTGCACCTCAAAGTTTTCTTGCAGGCGTGCCAGCCGAATTTCATCTTCCTCGGAAATCGGCATCACCTGCTCGAATTGCTCATCCATCTGAAGATCTAGACTCTCCAGCTGGGATTCCTGAGCTTGGCTCAGCTCAATACCTGCGAATTCATCGGGACAATCAAATTCTGCAAAGCTCTCTTCAGCCTGGCCCAGGGTAGCAAAGGGAACGAGGGCAAACGCAAGCGCACCCACCAACAGACCCGTAAGTCTAAATTTCATTGTCTTGAGCTCCGATTCTTTCGCTAACCTCCCAACTGTAGAAAACGAACAGGAATGATTTAGGGAGAAATTCGGGTAGAAATCGGGCAGAATCCAGTTTTACTTCTGAACCTGCTTCAACCGATAGCCCACACCATGGACTGTCTCAATAAAATCCGAGGGTGCCCCAGCCTTACGGAGCTTCTGCCGCAGCCCCTTGAGATGGGACTTCACCGTCTCCTCATCGGGCAACGCATCCATGGCCCAACATTGATCAATCAGAACAGAACGACTCAACACCCGCCGTCCGCTGCGGAGAAAGAGCGCCAACAGGCTGAACTCCTTGGGCGTCAACTTCAGCACAATGTCATCAAAGAAAGCTTCATGGGTTGCAGCATCCAGCCTTGCCGAGCCCCAAACCAGCATCGGGCTGGCGTCGCCTAAGCCACTGCGACGAATCAGCGCCCGCAGCCGAGCTAGCAATTCGAGTAAATCAAAGGGCTTAACCACGTAGTCATCCGCCCCCGCATCCAAGCCCGCCACCTTATCGGTATTGGTGTCCCGGGCCGTGAGCATCAAAATCGGCGATCGCAGCCCTGCCTCCCGTAACTGCCGACAGAGATGAATACCATTGATTTTCGGCAGCATCACATCCAGCACAATGAGGTCATACTCCAATGCCTTGGCCTGAATCCAGCCCATTTCTCCATCAGTGACCCAATCCACTACATACCCCTCATCCGTCAGCGCTTCTGCCAAGCCCTCACCAAGTTGCTGATCATCTTCAACGAGTAAAACGCGCATGGGCCATTCCGCAGAGGCGGTTGTAGATAGAACAATATCCTCTGGCAAATACAGATTGCCTGGCAGAGAGATAGGCTTAGAGCAGGTTCAGCGCTCGGGTCCCTATTAGAGAGGATTGCAGACTAGATTAAGCTGACAGGCTGCCCCAGCGACAGGCTGCCCCAGCAACAGATCGCCTCAGAAACAGGCCGCTATTGCCTCGATTATGCTGGATCCTGGCTAGCATGTTGTCCATCCTCTTCACCCCAAACCTCTTGCCTGATGGCTTTTTCTCGCACCCAACAATGGCTAACGGCAGGTTTTGGGCTCGTCCTAATCAGCCTGATCGGCACGGCTCTATCCGCTCGCAACGCCATTTGGGAACAGGCCAACGCAGCAAGCTTTATTGAAGAGCTCATGGATCGGTCTGAAGCGCTAGATGAGTTGCTCTGGGCACTCTCCATGGCTGAATCGAGCCAGCAGCGGTATTTTGAGACCCAACAAGAGGATGCATTAGCCAGCTACTACCAACAAATCGAGATTATCGAGAGCTACCGCAACGAACTCCTGCTGGAGACGCTAGCAACCGAAGCACATCCCGCAGAGGGTTCCGCCTACCATGAGGCCCTTAGCCCCTTCAGTGAAGCTCTAGCAGATCGCCTCGAAAGCTTGGAACAGGGCATTTCTCCAGACTCTCCGGTGGAACAAACACTCACTGCAGCAGAGCAGTCCGACATCCTTCAGCAAGGGAGAGAAGACCAGCTGAAGCTAGAAGATACGCTCCAGGACTTTTTAGATGCAGGAGGCCTGGAATACAGCTTTGGGTTATCGCCAGAGCGCGAGATTGCAGTCAACAATGCGCTCTGGCGCATTAGTTTAGCCAGCGGAATAGGTGCATTAACAACTGGAATCTTATATCTCTGGCTGATGCAACTCATCGGTCGCCAGGAGCAGCAAGCCCAAGCTCTGGAACAAGAAAATCAAACATTGTCTCAATCTTTCAAATCCCAAGGTAAAAACCTCAAAACAGTCACTTCATCCCTGGAGACCGAACTCAGCCGTCGGCAGGAAATTGAAACCACCTATAAAGAGATCGAGCAGGCCAAGGAGCTAACCGATCTAAAGCTCAACTTCTTCTCCCTAGCCTCCCACGAGCTACGCACTCCCCTGAGCGCCATCCTCGTTTCTGCTCAGTTACTCGACAACCCCAATGCCCAACGGTCCGAGGAAAAGCGATCGCGCAATCTCAAGCGCATCCAATCCTCTGCCAAAACCATGACCCAGCTCCTGGCAGACATCCTGCTACTCACCCGAGCCGAAGCCGGAAAACTGGAATTCAGCCCTCAGCGGATTGAGCTACCGGACTTCTGCCAACGCCTGATGGATGAAGTTAAGTTCAATGCCCAGGCCCATCAGCAGATGCTGGTTCAGCATCAGGGCAGCTGCGACATCGCCTACCTGGACAACAAACTGCTGCGGGCCATGCTGATGAGCCTACTCACCAATTCCATCAAGTACTCCCCCCAAGAAAGCGAGATTCAGCTCACCATTATTGGCGAAGAGGCTCAGGTCTGTTTTCAAATCAAAGACCAGGGCATCGGTATTCCATTGGCGGATCAACAGTATCTGTTTGAGTCCTTTCGCCGGGGCAACAATGTGGAAAAAACACCTGGCACGGGTCTTGGGCTGGCCGTAGTCAAAAAATGCCTCGACCTCCATGGCGGCAGTATTGAGCTAGAAAGCCAAGTGGGCCTAGGAACCACATTCATCATTAATATCCCCTGGCAATATCCCGCTTGAGGGCGAAAGCCTGAGCCTTCCATCAACACTGCAACAGCTCAGGGCAATAGCCAACTGCAATGACTAGCCGTAACAACGGCCAGGCTGGCCATGGCGGCAAAGCAGGGTTACAAAGTTCATTAATCGTCAGTTGCAAACCGCCTAGAGTCGCCAGACTGAAGGAGCTGATGCCCCCAGGCATGTGACGATCGCCAAAAGAGCGGGCATAATGGCGCTGTCAATTATCCTTAGGGAAAGAAACTTGGCGTATCGTTCTTGACAACTCCCGAACTCGCCCCGAGGACGGGTATAGAACGACGGCTGTTATAGAACCACAGCAACTTCCAAGACCCCTACCTTGAGATGCCCCCCGACGCTGTCCATCAGTGCCCCTGCCCCCATGGTCCAGTCTTCGGCTCCATCCCCAACCCTCTTGCGGTTCCAAGTCAGCGTCAACGGCGGCAGCGATCGCGCCGCTGGCAGCACCACTGCGCCCCTCCGCACCCTAACCCAGGCACTCAGCAGAGCCCAAACCGGCACCGTCATCCAGCTGGCACCTGGGGTCTATAACAGTTCTACGGGTGAACAATTTCCCCTGGTCATCCCTGCGGGGGTCATTCTGCTCGGCAACGAAGCCAATAAAGGCAAGGACATCCTGATTGAAGGGGGTGGCACCTACAACAGTGCCATTCTGGGTGGCCAAGTCATCGGGCTCGTCCTCCAAAGCAAAGCCCAGCTGCGGGGCATCACCATTAGCAACAAGGGCAGCACCGGCACTGGCATCTGGATCGAATCCACCGACCCCGTCATCCAAAACTGCACCCTACGCAACTGCGGTCGCGAGGGCATCGTCGCCCTGGGCAATGCCAATCCCCTGATTCGCGACAATCTGTTTCTACAAAACCAGACCAGCGGCATCACTCTACTGCGCAACACCAAGGGCGAGATTTGGGGCAACGTCTGCCGGCAAATGCCCCTGGGCTTAGCCATGGGCGACAACAGCGCCTCCCTGGTTGCCAATAACCAACTACTGGAAAACAAAACCGGCATGGCGATCGCCGGGTCTGCCAGCCCTGTCCTGCGGGGCAACCGCATCGAAAACAGCAGCGAGTCCGGCCTGGTGCTGCGGGGTCAAGCCAGGCCCGACCTCGGCAGTGATCAAGATCCCGCTGCCAATGTCTTCCGCAACAATCGCAAGTTTGACCTGGATAACGGAACGGGCCGTTCCATTATCTCCGTGGGCAACCAAGTCAACCCCCAACGCAACCAGGGGCAGATCGACTTCAAAGCCAGCCAGCTGACTGAGCCGAGGCCCTTGCTAGAACCCGAAGCAACGGCTATCCCCCAGGGCGGCGTCACCCCCATCCCTCCAGCGGGCAATCCCGGCACAACTCCCGGAAACAGTCCGAACAACAACGGCGGCCAAAATGGTGGCAATCCTACCCCACCCACTGCCAGCACAGGTCTCTCCGACATTGGTAGCCACTGGGCCAGTAACTTTATCCAAGCCCTCGTCGCTCGCAACGTCCTCTCCGGCTTCCCCGACAACAGCTTCCGCCCCAACAACTCCCTCACCCGTGCCGAATACGCTGCTGTCATCGCCAAAGCTTTCAACCAGCCCCTCAAGCGTCCCGGCATGAAATTCCAGGATGTGCGAGATACCTTCTGGGGGGCCCAGGCCATCCTCAAAGCCAATCGCATGGGCTTTATTGCAGGCTTTCCCGATGGAACCTTCCGCGCCAATCAACAGCTCACTCGAGTTCAAGCCATTGTTGCCCTAGTCAGTGGTTTAGGCCTAACTGGCGGTAGCCCCGGCTTACTAGAGGTCTATAGCGATCGCGCCCAAATTCCCAGCTATGCGACCAATGCGATCGCCACTGCCACCCAGCATCGCATCATCGTCAATCATCCCCTGCTCAATCAATTAGAGCCCCTGCGCCCCATCAGCCGAGGCGAGATCGCCGTGATGATCTACCAGGCCCTTGTCGTCCTGCGCCAGGCCCCGGTGCTCGACTCCAACTTCATCCCACAGCCCCTGGTGCCCAGCAGCCTACGGGACGTCAACAGTCACTGGTCCGAACCCTTTGTTCGCGCCATGGTGGACCAAAGCCTACTGCGAGGCTTCTCCGATGGCAGCTTTCAACCCAACGCCGCCGTCAGCCGGGCAGAATATGCCGTCATGGTGGCCAAAGCCTTCAACCCCATCGCTCTCAAACCTGAACCCACATTCCAAGACATCAGCCCCAACTTCTGGGCCCGCTCCGCAATTATCCAAGCCACCCGCAGCGGATTTCTGGCGGGCTATGCCAACAGCCGCTTCCAACCCGATCGCCCAATCCTGCGAGTTCAGGTACTGCTCTCCCTAGTCAGTGGCTTGAAGCTTACTGGCGGACACCAGGGCCTGGTCAATCGCTTAGCGGACCAGGATGTGATTCCCAAATATGCCAAACCGGCGATCGCCTCAGCCTTACACAATCGCATCGTCGTTAACTATCCCGACCTAGACCGCCTCAGCCCCAGCCGCGAAGCCACCCGCGGCGAGGTCGCAGCAATGATTTACCAAGGCTTGCTCCAACAGGGACGCGTCCAGGCCCTCCCCTCTCCCTACGTCATCATCCCGCGCTAAAAGCGCTCAATCATGTCCAGCGGAGCTTATCCCCCAGGGACGTTCCTGGCGATCGCCTCAATCACACCCGCAATTGCCAGTACGACTCTGTCCCTGGTGCCACAACAATTGCCCCTTCCCACCAACGAGAACAGAGATTTACTTCATATTTTTTTGTAACTCTTTTTTAAGACCTTCCAAGCGAATATTGGAGACCTCATATCGTGCCTGAGCTAGGGAACTATATCTACAAGCGAGAGAAGCAGGTACTCTGGGAGCCCCCTCAATTTGCCCTCATTCTCGTTCAGGCATTCCCATTGACTGCCTGAAGCTCAGTTCCAAAAGTTAAACTTCTATTGCGAAGAAACATAAAAATCTTTACCTCTTCTCTCTTGAAGTTATGCACTCTTCTGCGAAACTCGCATTTAACGAGTAAAGCCCATCTTAAGTAAAGTTTCATACCGAAACTTTCTTATGTTTTGCAAACTTAGGACGCCTGTCACCACCACTGAAGGCATTTCCAACAGAAGATTAGGGAATACGCAAGTTCAGGACGATACATTTTCCAAATCCGGGCAATTTCAGAACTGTCCTAGAGGTGGAAGCAATTTTCAGAAATTAATTTGAAGATGGATGTATCAGGGAAATAGGAGTTAAGCGACTTAACTATTTAAGGGGGGTTATCCAGAGTCATGTTCCAATTCAACTTTGCCCGTCGCGCCAACTGGATTCGCCCATCGCAAATTACCGCACTGTTGGCTTTAACCTTTCTGGGCCTACAGTCCACCGCCCCCAGCGCCCAAGCCATGACTCGCCAGACAGCGATTCAAATCGCAATGGCCAGTGCTGTTCCTCTTCCCCGAAGCTCCGGCAATCATCTCCAAGATGGAGTGCATTTTTTTGGTGAGGCTAGCCAGCGCGAACAGCTCGGCAGCACCTATATGATTTTTGAAGTTAAGAACAGCAAAGTGCTGGGCGCTGTCTTTGCTCCTCACTCTTCCTATAGCTGTTTCGAAGGTCGTTTTAACGATGACCAACTTGCTTTGCGCGTCGAAGATGCCTACGACGGCAGCATTTACACTCATGAAATCGCAATGGAAGAAACTGCGATTGTTGCCTCCAGCAACCTTCAGTCTGTAGAAGTGCAGCTGGGCTTAGAGGGTATGCACCCCTTGAGCAATATTCAAGACCAGGAAACCAACATGCTGGCAACTTGCCAAGCCGAGCTGTGAAACCAGTAGCTTATCTCCACGAGCTTCCGACTTCTAAGGCATCGCTGAGATAACCCCAAACGACGGAATAAGGCCAGCTTCTGTAGGAGCTGGCTTTTGTTTTCTTGGAAACGTCATCTTCAAGACGCGATCGCCTCACTCCTCCGATTCAAATACAGCAGTTGTCGATGCATGGCGTTCTAGTGCGGCCTCAAGACAGTCGGAGGATAGGAGCAGATTTTTATTCTTACCAAAGGTCTAACTCCCAAAAACGGGGAGCCAACTGCTTGGAATACAAGATATTGAGTGGAGCCGCCTAGGCCGCGAGGGATAGACCCGGTCGGGATAGAATAGCGAGGTGAGTTTGGGGCCATATCGCCCAAGGCTATATCGCCCAAGACTCCGGCGTACCGCGCCACCTGCAATCCTCGTCCTGGTTCGATCCCGTGACCCAATACCAAGCCAAAATCTACGTCACCCTGCGCCCCTCCGTGCTGGACCCCGCTGGCACCGCTGTGGAAACCGGCCTCCAGCACCTCGGCCATGACGGCATCGAAGGCGTGCGCATCGGCAAGTACGTAGAGCTGAAGCTCGCCGCTGAAAACGAAGATGCCGCCAAGCAAAAACTCGACCAGGTGTGCGACCAACTGTTGGCC
>CALLPZ010000365.1 GCA_938015405.1 uncultured Pseudanabaenaceae cyanobacterium | reverse complement strand
GGCGGGTCTTGCAAATCCGCATCAATGGGAATCACGGCATCACCCTGGGCAAAGTCAATCCCAGCAGTCATGGCGATGTCCTTGCCAAAGTTTCGAGAGAGGGCAATCACCTTAATAGCGCTGTTGCGATGGCGGTGGAGAATCAGCAGGTCGAGGGTTTCATCCTTACTGCCATCATCGACGCAGATGATTTCATAGGACAGTCCTAACTCGTCCATGACCCGTTCCAGGCGAGTGAAGAGAAACTCCACATTGGGCGCTTCGCAGTAAAGCGGCACCACGATCGAGAGGGTGACCATTAATTGACCGACTCCTCGGCCTTGGCCTCAGAAATCACCTCAAACAGCACCACACCATCTTGTTCGTAGGTGCGTTGCCAATCCGACTCATTATCCAATCGCTCAGTCAGGGCCTGCACTGTCTCGGGGGAACTGGCCCAACCAGGATGCTTGGCATTGAGTAAAACATAGTCATAGGGGCCTAAATCAAGACTCTCGCTACCGGGCTCCGCCATTGTGACCAAGGCTCGATGGGTCAGGTGTGGCGCAATTTGGGAGGCAGTCAGCACTCCCCCCTTGGTTTGTACCTGAGCAATCGCCCCCTGCATCGCCCCCACCGTATCCAACTGAGACAAATACAACGAACCAAAGTAGCCATACTTCGCCAGGGCCAACCAAGCCACCGTGGCCCAAACCATAATCCAACGGGGTCGCCTCAGCCAGCCCCGCTCCGCCGCCAAGGCCGCCATAATCGCCACCAGGAAAAACGGCAGCATTGGCAGAGCATATTGATGGGTCAGATCCTTCTGAGGTTGATGGTCGGCTAGTAAATTCAAAAATAGCGTCGGCCCCGCCCCCAGCAATGGCAGCAAATGGCGCGGCGACAGCCCCCACAAAAACGGCACCAGCAATAGGACCAAATATTCCAAGTTCGCCGCTGTAAACAGATAGCTAACAACCTGTTGGGGCTTCAGCACCAGGTTCTTTAAAATCCCCAGAACCGAATCCCCCAGATAACTGTAGCGACCCACCGCCTGGGCCTCTTCCCCACTAAAGGCCGGAATAATCACCTGGGTGCTAATGCCAAACCAGGCAATCCCCAATGCTAAAGCGACAAAGCCAAAGCTCCGCCGCTGGGCCAACAAAAGCCATAAACCCAAAGCCGCAATGGTGAGAGACAGCACCGCCTTACAGGACAGCACCAAGACCACAGCAATGAGAAAGCCCAGCCAGTTCCGTCGCCGAGCAGCCCAGATCGCTCCCAACAATGCCGGGACTGCCATCACCTCGGGGTGAAAGTCGAACAGATTGGCATTAAAGACAACGGGGTAAAGCAGGTAGACCCAGCTTAGGGCGATCGCCTGGGAGCGCTTCAAGCCATAGTCCAAGGCCAGATGCCAAACAAAAAATGCGCCACTGGCCAGGGCGATCGCCTGCACTGCTAGCAACCAATAAACACTCGGGAAAATCTTGTACAACAACGCCAAGGGATACAGCACAAAAGCCCCGTGGTCACCCAAAGCATGGAAACCAATCAGCGAAACCAAAGGCTCTGCTCCGGTGCTGATCATGTAAACGGCCTGGTCAAAGATGCCGAGGTCGTAGGCATTGGACTGGAATAGGCCGTGCCGCAGGCTGCTACAGATCATCAGCACTGCTGCCGCACCGAGGATTGTGAGCCAGAGCGAGCGCGGCAGCTTACCCCTAACAAAATCCTCTGGATCCAACACAACCGCTTCAGCCATCGCTGAATCCGTATTTCGAGCTTGCCCCATCCTTGATCCCCGCCCCTGTTGCAGACCTATAAAGCGTAAACCGCCGAGGTGCGGTTGCACTTCGGCGGTTGATTCAGACGCTATTGCATCTCAAAAGGAGCCATCCAAGCCCTAAGCCTTGGTGTTGTCATCAATCAGTTCTTCATCATCCAGAATCATGGAAGAACGTTCCTTACCAGGAGCAGGAGGCAAATCAACCGTCAGGGGAGGACGATTATCCAGCCCCGTGTCTAGGCCATAGGCCCGAGCCGTCTTGTCATCCAAGATGCCACTGGTCAACGAACCATCATCAGTCAGAACACCTGCAGCTTCATAGTTGAAATCCATCTCCGGCGAGGCAGTCGCCAAAGAGTCCTCATAGGCATTGAAGCCAGTACCTGCAGGAATCAAGCGACCAATAATCACGTTCTCCTTCAGGCCGCGCAACCAGTCAGACTTGCCTTGAATCGCAGCCTCGGTCAGCACACGAGTCGTCTCCTGGAAGGAAGCAGCGGAGATGAAGCTATCCGTATTCAGTGACGCCTTGGTAATACCCAACAGCATTGGCGTGTAGTCTGCCGGAGCACCACCTGTAATCGCCATGGCCTGGTTGACCTGATCTACCTGACGCAGCTCAACCAACTCACCCGGAAGCATTGTGGTGTCGCCACCATCTTCAACCCTGGCCTTGGAGGTCATTTGCTTGACGATCACTTCGATGTGCTTATCAGAAATCGTAATCCCCTGGGACTGATACACAGACTGGACTTCATTCACCAAGAAGGATTGAACTTTCTGAAGACTCGCCATGGCGGCCTCATAGGTGTCCATTTCCTCACGATAATGCTTGAAGAAGATATCCAAGATTTCGTGGGGGCTAGACAAGCCATCGGTCAGAGGCTCAGCAGCAGAGACCTTCTGGCCATCAGCCACCATAACGCTTTGGCCAGGATTGATGGGATAGTCCGCCACCGTTCCATCACCGTCAACCACCTTGACTTCAATGATGTCACCATCATCTTCAACCAGTTGGACGGTACCGGGACGAGCCGATAGCACAGCACCTTCCTTAGGCTTACGGGCCTCCAGAAGCTCCTCAATTCTAGGTAGACCCTGGATGATATCACCGGTCTTAGCCCGCTCAAACACCAGCAGTACGAGGTTGTCACCCCGTTGAACGAGACTGCCATCATCGACCTGAAGCACTGCACCAGGAGAAACGCGGTAAGGACGAGCCACACGGAAGTTGATGTCATTGGCACCAACCGCAACAACTTGACCAGAGCCTTCCATTTTCAGGCCTGAAGCGATTTCCATCCCTTCGACAATGAGATCGCCAGCTTTGACAGTAGGAGTCTCACTTCCGGTGGAAATGATCATGCGGTCAGATTCGCGTTCAATCAAAATACGACGAACCGCCTCAACCCCCTGCTGAATCCCCTGAATAACGCCAGTTTCCTTACAAAGAATCTCGGTGCAGGAAACAACCGAGCCAGCTTGGATGACTTCGCCATCCTTCACCAGCAAACGGGTCTTGGTACTGCCCTGAACCGCATCAGCCGCGATATCACGGCGCAATACGAGGGACTCCAGAACAACAATACTCAAGCGAAGCAGCTCCGCATCCTTGTCATCAGGAAGCAATTCGATATCAGCCATGATTTGAGCAGAGTCTGCTTCCATGACCAAGACGAGCTGGGTCCGCATCAAGTCAACGCCTTCCACAGACTGGACACGTTCTCCATCCTTGAATGGAATCCGCTGAACAATCTTTAGACTCACGGAACGACCATCACCATCCTTCGCCACTTGGTTAGGCAGTGCAGGATCGGTGGGAACTTGATACTCAACAACGGGGCGCAGTAACACCGCCTGACCTTCAGGCATGTCAACAACCTCGACGTAGCGCATCTCTTCCACAGAGACACCCTTCATCACGGTATCGCCAGGATTGGCTAAGCCACCATCACTGGCCTTAAGGTCTTTGGGATTGTCAAGCATGTGCAGGTTGCCAGGCTTGACGACGATTTCCCGCAGAATGTCATTCTTCTGGGTTACCTCAACGATGCCGCTGCTATTGCAGAAGACATCTTTAACAACCTCGGTTCCAGCTTCAACAAACTGGCCGTTTTCGACCATCAACAAGGAAATATCCTTATTGACCTCATGAGCTTCCTCAGGAATCCACAGCAAGGTGCCGCCCTTGGTGACCTCAAAACCCTGCTTGGACTTTCCTTTCTTACCCACTTCCACACCGGCATATTTGATGATGCCCCCCGTGTGAGTGCGATATTGCTCACTCTGTAGCTCTGCTACAACCTGGCCATTCAAGACCTTCGTACCCGGAGTGGTGGTGAGGTTAAACTGCTGACCATCATTGGTCTCCAGCACATAGTGCTCACTGCCTGAGGAGACCTCAGCATGGACGCGAGAGTTATCCAACAGAACCGAAGCCGTGACAATTTCGACTTCACGGTTGCCTTCTCCAGTGTTGGGCAAGCGGACCACACCACCGTATTCAGTCGTTAGACGTGTCTCTGCCAGGATGGACTCTTCGGTAACGCTCTCACCGTTCTTAACGATGGGTTCTGCGCCAGGCGGCAGGTTGTAAACCTCACCTCCCAAGACCCAAATCAGACCACCACGCTGGGCGATACGAGTGGTATTGCCCTGGCGATCCTTTTTCTCCTCTGCAGCAATATCCTGGAACAGGATTTCACCGGCCATGTCAGAGGCCACATCCTTGGTCGCTTTCTCTGTGGAGCGTTTTGCTCGGCCACCCACAGGCACTTCAGCAATCATCTGGTTGGCAATGACCTCATCGCCATCGCTAACGAAGACGGTAGAACCTTGGGCCACGCGAACCACTTGCTTCTTACTACCTGAGCCCAAGGTAATGTCGAAGTTCGCCTCGGCCACAAACACGTCCTCGCCGTGGCGAGTGCGGAAGGGACGAGTACGCGCCTTCTTCGAGAAGCTAACAGTAGACTCCTTTTTCGCACGCTCTTGACGAGCCACCTCGCCGGTGAAAACACCACCGGTGTGGAAGGTACGCATGGTGAGTTGGGTGCCAGGCTCACCAATGGACTGAGCAGCGATGATACCCACTGCTTCTCCCATGTCCACCATCTGCGCATGGGCCAAGCTCCAGCCATAACAAAGGCGACAAACGGAGCGAGCAGCCTCGCAAGTCAGAGGAGAACGAACCTTAAGCTCCTGAGCGCCAGAACGATCAATCGTCTCAGCGAGATCTGCGGAAATGTCTTGGTTTCGAGCTGCAACCAACTCCCCCGTCTCAGGATGCATGAGATCTTCAGCAACGACGCGACCGAGGAGGCGATCGCCTAGCTTAATCAAGACCCGCTCACCATCTTTCATCGGCTTGATGGTGACGCTGCGAGTTGTACCGCAATCTAACTCCCGAACAATAACGTCTTGGGAAACGTCCACCAGACGACGAGTCAAGTAACCCGAGTCAGCTGTACGCAGAGCGGTATCGACCAAGCCCTTACGTGCACCGTAGGAAGAGATGATGTACTCAGTTACAGTCAACCCCTCACGGAAGTTCGTCTTAATGGGAAGGTCAATAATCTCCCCCTGGGGATTCGCCATCAGGCCACGCATTCCCACCAACTGACGAACCTGGGAGACGTTACCACGAGCACCAGAGAAGGCCATCATGTAGACGGAGTTCAAAGGATTATTGATCTTGAAGTTTTTGATGACCTCGTTTTTAAGCTCATCACTGGTGATACTCCAGGTATCAATCACCTTCTGGAAACGCTCCACCTCGGTGATTTCGCCTCGGCTGTAGCGGGCCTCAGTCGTGCGAATCTCCTCCTCAGCAGCCTCCAGCATCTCCCGCTTGACCTCGGGAACTTTGAGGTCATGGATACTGATTGAGACCCCTGCTTGGGTCGCAAATTTGAAGCCTAGACCTTTCAGTTGGTCAGCCACCTGAGCGGTGCGAGCAGTACCGTGATTAATGAAAGATGAGGTGATCATCTTCCGCAGCTGCTTTTTATCGATAATGCCGTTGTAAAACGCAACGGGCTTCTTGTCTGCTTGGTTTTGCTCTGCCATGGTGCCGCCTAATTACCCAACTGAACTGCGATCGCTCTACGGTTGAGAGCCAATACTTAAAAGTCGATCCTGCTCGAAGTGAATTAACCGATGACTCGCAAGACACCGGTTAATTCCATCACTCCCTAATTGACCAAAAC
>CALLPZ010000364.1 GCA_938015405.1 uncultured Pseudanabaenaceae cyanobacterium | reverse complement strand
GAGGACAAAAACCACTTTCAAATTAATCCCAACCCCAATCAGCGACTGCACAAGGGGCAGGTGATGGTGGTCATTGGGGATACCAGCGCGATCGAACAATTGGCAGAGGAGAAGGGCTAGACCTAATTCTCAAACAACCTCTAACCGCGATTTAATGGATATGGCGCTGGGGTCACCCGTGCCGATCGCAAGTAGAGAAATCCTATGTCCCGCATCATCGGACTCATGAGCGGCACCTCCGTAGATGGCATTGACGCGGCCCTCGTTGAGATTGTGGGTGGTCAAACCGATCTACGGGTTGAGCTGATCCATGGCCTAGTGCATCCTTTCCCAGACGCTTTGCGAGAGCAGATCTTGGCGGTTTGTAGTGGTGAGGCCATTTCGATGGAAGCAATGGCAGAGTTAGATGATGCCATTGCCAAGGCTTTTGCTGAGGCGGCGATCGCTGTCAACCAGAATCATCCCCCCGCAGACCTGATCGGCTCCCACGGCCAAACCCTCTTCCATCGCCCAGCTGCTGACGGAGCAATGGGCTATTCACTCCAGCTAGGCCGGGGGGCAGTGATTGCGAACCTCACTGGCATTCCTACTGTTTCTAACTTCCGCGTTGCCGATATCGCTGCGGGAGGCCAAGGGGCTCCCCTGGTTCCCCCTGTGGATGCCTACCTTTTGGGCCATCCCACAGAACATCGCTGCATTCAAAACATTGGCGGCATTGGCAACGTTACCTACCTGCCTCCCACTTTGCATGCCGACTGGCAGCAACAAGTGTTGGGCTGGGACACCGGCCCAGGCAACAGCCTCCTAGACTTGGCTGTGCAACGTCTCTCGAATGGCAAGCTCAGCTATGACGCCGATGGAGCCTGGGCCGCCCAAGGTAAACCTGAAGTGGCACTGGTTTCGGAATGGCTCAGCCACCCTTACTTCGCCCAGTCGCCGCCCAAATCCACGGGGCGGGAGCTGTTTGGCTGGGCTTATTTAGAGCGATGCTTGGCCCAGGCGACTGAATCTAAGCTCTCGGATGCCGATCTGCTGGCGAGTCTGACTGAGCTGACAGCCCTGTCCATTGCCCAGAGTTATCGAGAGAGTTTGCCCCAGCTGCCCGATCGCCTGCTGCTTTGCGGCGGCGGTGTTCGCAATGGTTATTTGCTAGCGCGCTTAGCCCACCATTTGCCTGGCGTGGCCATGCAGTCCACCGATGATGCGGGGCTAAATGCGGACTATAAAGAAGCGATCGCCTTTGCGATTTTGGCCCATTGGCATCACCAGGGCTTACCCGGGAATCTACCCGCTGTTACAGGGGCAACGCGAGCGGTAGTATTAGGTGAATTGGTCTAAGCAATCTGGCCTCGCGGAGAGTATAAAATTTGCGTGCTAGCATGGGCTCACAGGGCGCGAGGAAGCTTCGAGTGACGCACTCGTTTTTGTTAGAAGCTGGTGTTTGGAATTCTCAGGGGACTTGGATTGCCCCTGATGGTTCAACCCTAGGCTTTCAGGGAAAAACCATGATTTCTTGGAGTGAAGATGCTTGGTTTGCCATGGTGACCAAGTTTGTCTTCCAGGGGAATGAGCGAGGCGACTTGATTTGGCGCTATCGCGGTCGTTTGACTGAACCGGGGCGGCGCTACACATTCATGTTGGAGCACAGTGACATTGGCAAAATGGAGGGAGAAGGGGTGATTGGGGAAAAGACCATTACCCAACGCTCCTGGGCCTTGAATGATGCCAAGAGGCGTAGCGCCTTCGATACCCTGGTTCGCCTGGATACGAATTCCTATCAGTTTTCCAGTGCCACCATGACGGGACATCGCCTCGGCAGCATTGTGGAAGCCTCTTTTGAACGAGCCTAGGGAAAGGGCGTTATTGAGAGCTTCGGTTGTCTAGGCTTGGCTTAAGTCGCTCCGAAAACGGGAACTATAAAATGGCAATGAGGCAATGGGCCCTTGTCGCCGAATTTCTTCGGGGAAAATGTTCTTGGGAAGCCCCTGGTCGACTGGGATCGGGTGACTTGTCGAATGTTTAGGCGAGAGAAAGATCTAGAGACTTTCTGATTGAGCTGGGGTAATCGGTTTACTCTGGGTAAAAATAAAGACAGCTCTGGTATTTATCAAGTGACTGAAATCCGCGCTCAATCCCTTTGAGTGAGTCTCACACTTTACTCCTCCCATTGCTTCTGGCATCTCCTTTTGATACGCAGTGCGCGAGTCTTGATATGGCACCGGCAGATCCAAATATCGGACGCATCCTCGATAATCGCTATGAGCTGATCGAGCTGGTGGGCAAGGGCGCCATGGGCCGTGTCTATCTGGCTCGCCATGCCAAGCTGGGGGGAGCCGTCGCCGTTAAGTTCCTGTCCCAGGCTTTGCTCGGGGACAAGATGCGTGAGCGATTCTTCACCGAAGCCCAAACTTGTGCCCACCTAGGGCAAGAAAGCATTCATATCGTCCGTGTTAGCGACTTTGGTGTGGATGAGCAGGACATCCCCTTCTATGTAATGGAATATCTCCAGGGGGAGAGCCTTAGTAGTTTACTAAGCGATGAACCCCTTGCCCTGCCCCGTTTTCTCGGCATTACCCGCCAGACTTGCCTAGGCCTCAAAGCAGCCCATGAGGGGATTGTGCTCAATGGCAAGCGTTGCCCCATCATTCATCGCGATATCAAGCCCAGCAATATTCTCATCACCCCCGACGAAACCATGGGGGAGCTCACCAAAGTCTTAGACTTTGGCATTGCTAAGCTGATCCAGGAGGATGCTAGCCAGACCCAAGGCTTTATGGGGACTTTGGCCTACTCTTCTCCGGAGCAAATGGAGGGCCAGGAGCTCACCTTGCGTTCCGATATTTACAGCCTGGGCATTGTCATGTTCCAGAGCTTGACGGGTAAGCTGCCGGTCTATACCGAGAACCATACCTTTGGTGGTTGGTATAAAGCTCACCACTCCATGCCACCGCGCCAGTTCAGTGAGGTTGCTTCTCACCTCAAGCTGCCCCAGAGCCTGAGTGCTCTAATCTATGGCTGCTTGGAGAAGAAGCCCGAGAATCGTCCGACTAATATGTCGGAGATTCTGGAAGGTTTGAAGCCCCTAGAGCAACGCTTTGGGGTGGGTCGTCAGATCGGACATCGTATTCAGGCCACCCTGGCTCGTTTGCCGGTCGTAAAGTCCAGCCCTGAGGACAATAAGAAGAACCCCCCCAGCATTGATGAAATTTGTTTGCTGCAGGCTTGGCCTAAGAACAAGCCCACAGCTCGCATTGTGTTTCCTCAAAAGCTGAAGACTAGCCAAGGCCCTAAGCCGACGCTCTGGGTGATGTTGCCCAAGGCGGAGATTCAACAGCTCAAGGTGAGCCGTCTCTATACCCAGGTTTATCGCAACTTCCTTTGCACCATGGCACCGCATCCGATGCTGATGTGGCTGACCGCACTGCACAATCGCTTCTACCACGAGGATCAAGAAGCGCGCTGGTTGACTTGTTTCCTTGATTTGAAGTCGAAACATGGACAGAGCTTTGCGGAGCTTCTTGCGGAGCAGGGCGAGTATCGAGTGCTGTTCTTTGCCTTAGAAGAGCCACGCCGCTGCGCCCATGTGCTGACGACCAAGATTAATAAGGCCCAATGCAGCTTGATGAAGCAGTGGGTCATTACAGGCCGAGGCTGGCAAGGCCAGGGTCAGCCAACGCTGAGTAAGAACATGCTGCGAGGGGAGTTAGAGCGGATTAAACCCCAGGTGCAGCAAAACTTGGATACGCTCACGGGAATTGATGGTAATCAGGTTCCTGCCCGGCGAGATGATGAGGGTGAGCAACAACCTGCAACTGCCTAGGAAGACTGGAGAGAGCTCGCCTTGCTCAGGTTTCTGAGATAGGAGGATAGTAGAAGCCCCGCTGAACTTAAATTCAGCGGGGCTTCTAGGCTATTTTCGGTTTGGCTTGCGCTAGGCAGGTGGAAAGAAGAGCACGGGGTGCCAGGACTGCCGTAGCACCTGGGCTCCAAAGCTGGGAACAGACCAGTCTAGGAAGCGATTGGTTTTGCGGTCGGAGATGGCGATCGCGCTAATATCTTCGTCCGTTGCAGCGGCCATGATTTGATCCATCAGTACCCCTCGACGGACCTGGGTTGTGACGCTGAGGCCAATGCTTTCCAAGTCCGCTTTGGCTTTAGCTAAGGTCGCTTCTGCATTTCCTTCAGGGTCATCTTTCGGGAAACGGCTACCTGCTTCAATGACCCAAACCAAGACGCAGTCCTTGAGAGCGTTACTGGGATTGTTGGTGACTTGCTGCTTGATTTCATCCAATAGGTGATTGGCGGAATCACTACCGTCATAGGGGATGAGGAAGCTTGTAAATAAATTCTCGCAGCGTAGCTTAAGCTCCTCCACCATGTAGGTGGAGACCACTGGGGGACGCATGATTAACAGCGGCCGCTTGAGCTGGTGGGCGAGGGCAGAAGAGGTACTACCAAACATCTTTTGGGTCAGCAGGCTGCGAATCGGTGAGCCCAGGAGCACTAGCTCAGAGTTGTATTTCTTGACCATGGCAATGATGGCTTCTTTGGGACCACCGGAATCCACTTCCACTGCCACCTCGATGCCTTCTACCTGGGCTGCGATCGCCGGGGCCAAAATATCCTTGGCCCGTTGGAGTGCAGCTTGGTCTTCCTTGGGAATCTCGCAGTCATCATCCAGGGGAGCACTATGTAAAAACGTCACCTGCTTAACCCCTGCGGTGGCAAGCTGAGGAATGAAATTGACTAGACGATTGATACCGTCGCCTAGGTCTGTGCAGATCAAAATCCGTTGGAACATAGCTCTACAGGGGCTGGATAGATGAATCGTTAGCTCTAAAGCTCGGTCAGGGTCGCTGAGGAGCTGAATCTGAGGAACAGAATTCCAAAGAAAAAGCGCACCCTAGAACTCCATAGCTCCATTGTGCGCTTTTACCATTCAATTTGTAAGTCTCAATTCACACGGCTGTTTGTGGATTAATGACAGCTGCGGACTAGGCTTTAATCCGGCGCTCATAGGCTGGAACGCTCTCATAGTAGTTCTCGGGGTGATAGAGGTGGCAGCGTTCTGCAATCTCTTTCATCATGGCGAAGTTGAATTCTCGCTCAATCAGGTGGGGACCCCAGTTTTCCTGCAGACTGGCATGGGCTTGGCGCAGCTTGTAGGAAGGAATACCAGTGCTCACATGGTGAGGGATGTGAACGTTGATGTCGTGGCAGAGAAACTCAACCCAGGCGGGGTACTTGCAGTGGACGGTGCCAGCAAGCTGGGATTCTGCTTC
>CALLPZ010000363.1 GCA_938015405.1 uncultured Pseudanabaenaceae cyanobacterium | reverse complement strand
TTTACGGTGGTTGAAATCAATCAAATCTAAGGATTGTCACACCACCAATCGAAAGATAGAAACTTCTTAAGAAGTTCTGCCTACATCCTAGCAAGTTTATGAGCCCAAGTCAGTGGGGAGAATTTCTGAATTGTCAAGCTGAACAGATAATGCGGAGGCAGTCGGCCTAATTATTATCAAATCTCCCAGAAATCAGTCCAGGAGAGGAATTCATAGATCTAAATCCCGCGGGCCACGATCTATTGGTCAGTCAACCCTCCAACCCAGCAAGCTTACGAAACTGACAGTAGCTCAGCCATTCAACTGAGCCTTTCCATAGATTTGCGGGAGTCCCAGGTTAGATGAGATCGCTCCAAAAGCTACGCCCCGGGCTTCTCCTCCGGCGACTGCCCGGCACCTCCACTGGTACCAGACAAGGTACTTTGGCCCGTTTCCAACAGATGGCGAATCGCCCGCGTTTCCTCCAGCAAAGCCTCTAAAAGATTCTGGGTTGCCGTGTGTGGAGAAGACAAAACCTCCACCGTCACCTGCTTGATTTTCAATACATCTTGAGCAAACCGGGCCACCTCATTGGGGTGAAACGTCAGGGCTTCGCGAGGGTCCTTGCGATACTCCGGATTGAGGCGTTTAGGGTTAAAGGGAGGATTGACCTCGAGTGGATCAGTATTGGCGTAACGATAGATTGAAGCTCGGGAACGATTGAGGGCACGTTGTACTGCCTCTAAGTCCAACATGCCTGGGTCAGCATTGACCTCGGAGCTAGATACCTCTGACTCGGGATTCGACTCATCTGAAGCATGGGCATCATCAAAGGAGCTGGGGGAGGGCAAAGCCATGGTGAAGAGATGGTATGCAGTGAATATCGAGCAACGGATAAGCGAACAGGCCAACCAGAAGAGCGATCTCGAACTAGCGACCACCTGGGGGAAAAAGCAACTGAATTATAACTATGACCAAGCGTCAATTCAGGAAGTACAACAAACCTATATCAACGGTTCATGTCGATTGAAGCGCGACAAATGTGCTATTCAGACGTTGAGTGTAACGGTGGGGGAGCCAAGTCGTAACAGGACATCCCCCTGGCCTTAACGATCTCGTTTCTGGCAACAGCTTAGGGGAAGACAATCCCCTAGACGATGGGGGAAGCATTGTCTGGCGGCACGTCCTGCCACCGGCCCGCCCCCACAGCGGCATTAGCTTCCTTGAGATTCACATCGCCGGTGTAAATCGCGCGGCCCACAATGGCACCACTGACTCCCAAGGGCTCCAATGCTAAGAGGCTCAGCAAGTCAGTCAAGGAGCTAACCCCTCCGGATGCAATCACCGGAATGGAGAGGGATTCGGCCAAGGCTCGCAAAGACTCCAAGTTGGGGCCTTCCATCGTGCCATCGCGATGAATATCGGTATAGATAATCGCCGCTGCACCATAGTCGGCCATGCGTTGAGCCAGCTCCGGCGCCATGACTTCGGAGGTTTCTAGCCAGCCTCTTGTGGCCACTTTGCCATCACGCGCATCAATGCCCACGATGATGTTACCTGGGAATTCAGCACAAAGCTTTTGCACCAGTTCGGGCTGCTCTACGGCAACGGTGCCTAGGATGGCGTTGCTCACGCCGAGGTCCAGTAGACGAGCCACGCTGTCGCGATCGCGCAATCCTCCTCCCACTTGGATGGGAATAGACAGGGCATCGGCGATCGCCGCAATCACCCCATGATTCACCGGTGTGCCCTCCTTCGCGCCATCTAGATCCACTAGATGCAGACGCGTCGCCCCTTGGCTTGCCCACTGCTGGGCCATGGCCACAGGGTCCTTACCAAAAACCTCGGCCTGGCCGTAGTCTCCCTGATAGAGCCGAACACATTGCCCTCCCAGGAGATCAATGGCTGGGATAACATCCATGCTGTCATTCGCCTGCGCGCTTCGTCGTTCCCTAGGCTATCAGGCTCACCCCCGTTGGTTGGGTTAAGGATCTTGTGGAAGGGTGTTGCTGGGATCAAGAAGTCTTAGGTGAAACATTGACTGAAAGTCATAATGCTTTGCAATCGCGTCATTTATTCCCCTGATTTCATCGTTTTCCAGTCTTTAGCTTTCGACAAGATCTTCATTTGCCGATTGAATTTCTTCCAGGGAGCGCCAACCCGGCAGCCATAGCTGTCGGTCCTTCAGTAACTTGGCATTGACCCAAACACGCACTTCGTCATCGCAGGAGGCCTGCATCTCTGCAAAGACCCAGGGGCCTTGGTTCTTACGGGTCACCACTTGAAAATGTCGCCAACCCAAGGTCTTCTGTTGAGCCGTCCATTTGGAGCCGAGCAGGTGGGGGTACTTTTGTTTTTTGGCCATAAGCAAATGTTCGCCAACATACCTCGCAGTTCTTAGAGTTGGGTGGCCGTAACACAGCTGTAGTCTTGGCCATGAAGGGTCACGTACTTAAATTCTAGACTGACTTCTAGGCTCTGGCCCAGGGCTTGGCGGTGGGAGGACTTGAGGTTGAGACTGGAATGCTGTTGCAAATGGCCCCAAATGGTTTGCCAATCTTCCGGGGCCAGGCGTTCATCCAGGCTTTCCATAGAACGGCCCAGCAGCTCTCCAGGGCTGTAGCCCAGGCGATCGCAGGCAGCCCCATTGGCATGGACAATCAGATTGTTGCGGTCAATGAACAGAACGTAGTCACCACTCAGCTCCACCACCTTTTGAGCCAGCAGCATGGCCTGACTGCTGTCCTGCTCCTGGAGCTGGAGGCGCAACTCTCGGTTCTCCTGTTCAAGCTGCTTACGGTAGCAATGGAGCTGGAGTTGGTTTTCCAGACGGGTCACCACTTCCTCAGCTTGAACGGGCTGGGCAATATAGTCTGTCAGGCCCAATTTGAGCGCCTTGATTTTGTCGGAAACGCTATGCAGATTACTCATCATCAAGATGGGAAGCCGCTGGAGCTGGCGATCTCGCAACATGGCCTGGGCGAGCTCAAAGCCCCGCTCCGGCATGGTCAAATCCATCAGAATGGCATCGGGTTCTAAATGCTTCACCTGACGCAGGGTGTTCTGGTTCTGACGCAAGACCTCCAAGCGAAAGCCACGCTGACACAGCAACACCTGCAGGGTATCTTCACCCACGGGTTGCTCAGTCACCCGAACAATCACCATTTCATCGCTGGACAACAGGGCTGTCACCTTGGGCGTGGTGAGAATGCGAAGGATTTCCCGCTCTGTCTTTTCTAACTCGCTGGGGTGTTGGGAGCCCTGGGACGATAGCGCCTGATGGTAGCGAACGAGGCGTTCCAAATCACTACAGGCCGCTGCAAAATCCAGCGGATCAACATAGGTTTGGCGCAGCACCGTTGCCAGGTCTGCCATGGGGTCAATGGTGGAGGCAGCCACCTGTTCTCGCAAGAGCTTGCGCAGGTAGTAGCTCAGGGTTGGAGAGAGCTGGGCCGAGGATGATTCAAAAGATTCCGTTGCGATCGCACCCATGGCCGTCGTTAGTGAAAGGACAAAAGACAAGCGGACTGGCTAAAGCTAGGTTGCCCGCACGGGGGAGTCCGCTCAACGTCCTCCTAGGCAACAAACGATATTTAGGCCATTCCTTGGCTCTGGCTCTACCCCACGGCTTCGACTCTTCACCCATCCAATTAAGCCTAGGGAGAGCCTAGGGAGACTACGCAATTTAACCCGCTCATCAAGGATTCTTTTGTAACCTCCCTCCTCGCCAAAGGAAACCTTTTACCCTGAAGACTCCTGAGCGACAGTCCGTCATAATGGGGCAGATTAACGATTTCTTATGCGAGACTGAGCAGCGGTATATGGCCAGGGACTTACGAGGATTTTTAGAGCTGCTCGAAAAGAGAGGACAATTAAAACGCATCACCGTCCCAGTGGACCCCGATCAAGAAATTGCTGAAATTGCCACGCGCATGATGCAAGCCGGTGGGCCTGCATTGCTCTTTGAAAATGTGAAGGGCTCCAACATGCCGGTGGCTGTCAATGTCATGGGCACTGTGCAACGCGTTTGCTGGTCAATGAACGTGGAGGAGCCGGAGGAGTTAGAAAAGTTAGGGGACAAACTCGCCCTGCTTTATCAGCCCCGTCCGCCCAAGAAGTTTTCCCAGGCGGTGGACTTCGGCAAGGTGCTGTTTGATGTGGTCAAGGCCAAGCCCATGCGGGACTTGCTGCCGGTGTGCCAGCAAGTGGTGCTGAAGGATGATGAGGTCGATCTCAACCAAATTCCCTTCCTCAAGGTTTACCCCAGTGATGCAGGCAAGGTACTCACCCTGGGCCTCATGATCACCAAGGATCCAGAAAGCGGCATCCCCAATGTGGGCGTCTACCGGCTCCAGCTCCATTCCAAAAACACGATGACAGTGCAGTGGCTGTCAGTGCGAGGTCCCACGCGCCACCTGCGTAAGGCAGCCGCCATGGGAAAGAAGCTTGAAGTGGCGATCGCCATCGGGGTTGATCCCCTGGTGATCATGGCAGCGGCCACGCCACTGCCCATCGATCTATCGGAATGGCTCTTCGCTGGCATCTACGGTGGCAAGGGTGTGCGTCTCGCCAATTGCAAAACCGTTGACCTGCAAGTGCCCGCTGATTCCGAAATTATTCTCGAAGGCACCATCACCCCTGGCGAAACAGCGGTGGATGGACCCGCCGGAGACCACATGGGTTACTACGGAGCCATCAACGAAGCGGCTCCCCTGTTCCGATTCCACTGCGTCACCCACCGCAAGAACCCGATTTACCTCACCACCTTCAGCGGTCGTCCTCCTAAGGAAGATGCCATGATGGCGATCGCCCTCAACCGCATCTACACCCCCATCCTGCGCCAGCAAGTCCCAGAAATTAAGGACTTCTTCCTGCCGATGGAAGCCTTGAGCTACAAGGCAGCGGTCATCTCGATCGACAAGGCCTATCCAGGTCAAGCTCGCCGAGCAGCCCTGGCATTTTGGAGTGCCTTGCCCCAGTTCACTTACACCAAGTTTGTAATTGTGGTGGATCAGGAAATCAACATCCGCGATCCCCGTGCCGTGGTGTGGGCCATCACCTCCAAGGTCGATCCAGCCAGGGATGTGTTCATCTTGCCCAACAATCCCTTCGACAAACTGGACTTTGCCACGGAGCAGCCTGGCCTGGGGGGCAAGATGGGCATTGATGCGACGACGAAGGTCTCCCCCGAAAGCGATCGCGAATGGCCCGGCACATTGGAACCCACGGATGAGATTGCCACTAGAGTAGATTCTCGCTGGGCAGAATATGGCTTAGCAGACATCAAACTAGGTGAGGTTGACCCCAACCTCTTCGGCTATGACATCCCGAAATCCGCGACCTCCTAAAGGACTCAAAATTCCTCCAGAACGCGGGAGTGTTAAATCGCTCTGGTTCAGCACCCTCGTCCGCCTACCCGATTCCGTTATTCCCAATATTTGGAAACGGGTGGCGCTCTGTGGATTCGTGGGATTTCTCGTCTCTTGGGGCTATCACCAAGGCATCAGTGGATTGGCCCAGCCGGGAGTCACCAATGTAGTGCCCAGCTTGGTTTTGGGCTTGCTGCTGGTGTTTCGGACCAATACTGCCTACGACCGGTTTTGGGAGGGGCGCAAGAGCTGGGGCCGCATCGTGAACGCCAGCCGTAACCTGGTGCGACAAATTTTGGTGGCGGTACAAACTCATTCGGAGCAGGAGCAGGAACAGAAGTGTCAGGTGATTCGGCTGATGGCAGGATTTGCGATCGCCACCAAGCAACAGCTCCGCGACGAACCCTTGCTACACTTCGAATTTGACGGCATCCTCACCGAGCATCAGCTGGAGGTTCTCACAGGCGTCAACCATCCCCCCCTGGAAATTGCAGTGTGGGTAGATGATTACTTGCAACAGCAACGACAGCAGGGCAATCTCGACCCCTTTCAAATCAACAGTTTGATGGGCCTGATGAGTGAGCTGGTAGATGCCCTAGGAGCCTGCGAACGCATTTTAAAGACTCCAGTCCCCCTGGCCTACTCCATCCATCTCAAGCAGCTCTTGCTGATCTATTGCCTGACCTTGCCCTTCACCACTGTGGCAACTTTGGGGTGGTTGACAGGAGTTGCTGCAGCATTAGTCAGCTTTACGATGCTAGGCATTGAAGCGATCGCCTTGGATATTGAAAATCCCTTTGGCCGCGATCGCCATGACCTCCCCCTCGAAGCCATCTGTGCCACCATCCGCCGCAATATGGAAGACCTGATTGCCCTAGGTCCCGCCTGCGGACGTCGCGCTCCTGAAATAGACAGAATCCAATTATTGCCAGAGCGACGACAGCCCGATAGTCAACCGGATAGCGAATCGTAAAGGCAAGCCGCTCCGCCTTTGGCCAAGAACAGAGAAACCCATCATCAACTAGCAGTCCCGCCCCTCCATGCAATTGGGTCGGGATTAATTTTCATGGCTTGAAATGCTGAGGACATCAGCGATCGCGCCTCCCCTGCCAGCAGTTCCACCCACAATCTTTCGCTCAACCTGCATATCTATTCGGGGCTTCACCTAGTGACTTGTGAGCGCAACCGCGCCGCACACTAAACAACTAGGAGAAATCCTCACATGGCTAACATCATCAATGGTGGCCCCGGTAACGACATTCTCAATGGCACCAATCCCTTTTTCCCCTTTATCGATGGCGTAGACATCATCCACGGCAACGATGGCAATGACGTGATTCACGGTCGTGGTGGCAATGATGAAGTCTACGGCGATGACGGCAATGACCGCGTTTTTGGCGATGGTGGAAACGACCTTGTCCGAGGGGGCAATGGTAACGACAGCGTCCATGGCGGCGACGGCAATGACCGTGTCTACGGCGATGCTGGCAATGACTATATGACCGGCGGCAATGGCAACGATCGCATGTATGGCGGTCTGGGTCATGACAACATGCGCGGCGGCAATGGCGCTGACTACATGAGCGGTGGCTTCGGCAATGACCGTATGTATGGCAACGAAGGAGAAGATCGCATCTTCGGTGGCTTTGGCAATGACTTCATCCAGGGCGGCGGCGGCCAAGACTATATGGATGGCGGGGCCGGTATCGATACCGTCGACTACACCTATTGGAACGGCGGCGGCACCTACAACCTCCAAACGGGCCTGGCTCAGTTCCCCGGTTTCTATAACGAGACCATGGTCAACTTCGAAAACATCAACACCGGGGCCGGTCGCGATGTCATCAATGGCTCTGCGGTTCGAAACGTGATTCGCGCTGGTGCTGGCAACGACCAGGTCGATGCCGGAGCTGGAAATGACAGCATCTATGGTGAGGACGGCAATGACGCGATCCTCGGGGGTCGGGGTCACGACTTTATCCAAGGGGGGGCTGGCCGCGATCGCCTATCAGGTGGTCTGGGCCATGACCGCATATACGGCGGACGAGATCACGATGTCCTTCTGGGCAACGACGGCATTGACTATCTCAACGGGGGGGCTGGCAACGACTTCCTCAATGGCGGCAATGGCAATGACCGTATGGTCGGCGGCCTGGGCAATGACCGCATGTATGGTGGCGCTGGCGATGATCGTCTAAATGGCTTTGGCACAGTAGCCTCTACGACTCCTCAGTTTGATGTCCTAACCGGTAATGCTGACTCGGATACCTTTATCCTCGGCGGCTCCTGGGGTGTCTCCTATGTCGAGAATGGCGATGGCTACGCCGTCGTCAACGATTGGGACCCCCAAGCCCACCTCTTAGACAGCGAATTCGAC
>CALLPZ010000362.1 GCA_938015405.1 uncultured Pseudanabaenaceae cyanobacterium | reverse complement strand
GTAAGAAGAGGTTGCCACTTCGTAGCGTTCACCATTGGGCTGCCAGCCAGCGGGTTGGCCCCGGTCTCCATATAAGATGCTGCGCCAGCCAATGTAGGTCGGTGCCAGTTCATCACGAATGGCAGGGCGAACATAGAGACCACCCACGCCCTCAGGTCCACACCACCATTTGTGGCCTGTAAAGGCGTAGTAATCCACACCGCAATCCGTCAGGTCTAAGGGCAGTACGCCGACGGATTGAGCAGCATCCACCATGACCCGCACGGGCTGTTTCGACTCAAAGCTTTGGCAGGTCTCCATAATGGCCTTGAGCGGTAAGACCTGACCGGTATTCCAAAGAATGTGGCTAATGACGACTAGGCGAGTATTGGGTCGTAAGTGAGCATGAATAATGGCTGCTGGATCACCCTCGTTTAGGGTGTCCATTAAGGGGCAGATGGATACTTCCAAGCCAAAACGGCGCTGGAGTTCCTCCACCGTGGCAATAATGCCGGGGTGTTCGCAGTCCGACATCAAGATATGGTCGCCCGACTGCCAGTCTTGACCCCAAATGGGAATGTTGCAGCCCATGGTGACGTTTTCCGTCAGGCTGATGGCATCAACCTCACAACCCAGCTCCTGGGCCATGGCTTTGCGAAGCGCCTGACGGACCTGGGAGACCCAGCTATTGACTGCGACGGAAAAAGGACCAATCTTCTGCGTCTTTTGGTAAGCCGCCAGGATGGTTGCCAAAGCGGTCTCGGAGAGTGGACCTTGGCCACCGTAGTTGAAATATTGCTTGTCAGCCAAGGCGGAGTATTGCTGACGGTGTGCACTTAGGCTGGCGTTACTGTCACGGGTCATGAGTCGGTGGATTCGCTATCGAGTAAGGCCCAAAATTTTTGACGTAGGGTTTCTACGCGTTGGCGGTTGACGCCCAGGTCGGATTCGCCCATGCGAGAAGCAGAACGCACTTCAATACTGCTTTCGCTTTCATTGATGTAAAACTCTAAGTCATCCACAAAGCCCATCAGCTTACTGGTGAATTCCGCGTAGATGTAGTTGTCCGAGGCTTTGATCACTTCGGCTCGCTCAGAGTCATCAATCGCATGTTTCAGGGCTTGAATGGCTCTGCGATTATTGCCTTCGAATTGAATGGGGGCAATGGTATGTTCGCTGTCCAGACTTTGGCTGCTGACACAGTTGGGACTGTCGGGGCAGGCTTGGAGGTGGTTTTCTACTACCCCTAAGGTGTTGGGGCGATCGCCGGAGAAGTGAAACATACTCCCTCCCGCCACAGCAAGGGACGGGCTGTACCCCAGCATCTCTGAGCTTGAGGAGGATAGCCTGGTGCTGGCGGAATCGGGCTGCGCCATGGCCCCAGATGGAGCAAGCAAGAGTGCGAAGCCTATTGCAGTTGCCAAGACAGACGTAACAGAGAATGTTGCATTCCTGCAGGGGCTCATTCTTGAAACATTGTTCTGCCAATGATGCTTAAACCAATTCCCAATGCATAAAACCCTTGCCACCAGGGGCTGGAATAGAACCATGAGACTTTTTGCCTAGGACCGCTTTAGCACCATAGACAACCTTTGCTGGCTAAAGCAAGGTTCCGGCACGGATTGTCACTCAAGCTGAAATGGTTTGGAACCAAATGCTTGATCTGAGAGCCATTTGAGCGCTCGTGCTAAGACATTCGAAATGTGAGTGGGCTAGGTACATTCACCTCTCGATGCACCTAGCCCACTCACAAACTGAATTAGACCTCTTACACGAATGCAAATCCCCCTCCTTGCTTCTACATCTTGGGGAAGAGGTTGGGAGATGGTTTCAATCGAGCTAGTTTGGGCGATAGACAACCCGAGCATCGATGCGGCGGTTGCGCAGGGTTTGAGTCGCTTGTTCCGCATCTTCGCGGCTGGAATAGGCACCAGCCTGAATATAGGTACCGCGCTTGGAGCCTGCTAAGAAGGCACCAGATGAGAACTGGCGTACTTCCGCTAGGCTACCCCCGGTCTTAACAGGTACTGCAACGATATAGGGAGAGCCAGAAATGCCCTCTGCGACTGCAAGTTGAGGTGTCTGACGAATCGGCTGAGTCACATCAAAGGGAGGAAGCAGGTTGCCGTTGTTGAACCGTTGATCAGGCAGAGACGGAGGGGGGAGTTGGTTCGTGATTGTGGTGGTTTGGGGAATGCTGGCCACTAGGGTCGGACCAGAAGCAACGGCGGGGGGCAATGTGACGCTGGTACTCGATATCTGAGTTGTGGTGCTGACGCTCGTTGTGGAGGCGCCGACGCTGATGGTTGCAGGGTTGGAATTGTTGCTTAGGCTATCTAGGCGGCCGCCAGATTGAGTATAGACCCTGTCTAGGGTTGCAAGGGTACGCCGATCAACCACACCGGTGACGGGTAGGGCGTAGACACTTTGAAAGCTGTTGATGGCTGCTTCAGATTGGGGGCCATAAACACCATCGATTTCTCCCAAATAGAAATCGAGGCTCGCAAGCTTGGCTTGGAGGGTCCGTAGCTGCTCGCCGTCTAAGGCCAGTCCGCTACGTTGGGGAGCGACAGGGGCAGGTAATAAGGTTCCTAGGGTTTCGGGACCGGCTACGCCATCGGCGAGGAGACCTTGGGCCTCTTGGTAGCGAATAACGGCTTCTTCTGTCAAAGGGCCGTAGAAGCCTGTGGATTCACCAGCAAAGAATCCCAGCTCGGCTAGACGGTCTTGGAGACGGCTGACCGCTTCTCCTTGGTCACCATTCGTTAGAACGGAGATGCTGCTTTGGGCGATCGCCGGAGCAGGGGCTAAGGTCATTGCACTCCAGCTCCCGACCCCTAAGCTCAACGCCACTGGGGCGACATAGGTCGCGGCCCATTTGGCGGCTTGGGTGACGGCACGGCGAACCCTGCGCTCTGAAATGTATTGACGCGTAAAAGCCGAAGTGACCATGGGGAGTTTAGTTCAAGCGGTAGAGGATTTGATCGCACAGTAGAGCAGATCCCAACTTGCCTTGCCCATGGGGCAAAGGGTTGGGGTAGAGACCTGCAAACTTGGAGGGTGTAGATTACCCGTGGCTCAAAGCCGGTGACAAAATCGGCCCAGCGCAAATCTTGCTTAATTGTCCCAGTAGAGCAATCGAGCTATATACCGTGACAGCGAAGACTGGGCCTAGTCTAAGGGAAAATCTTTATAACGCAAGATTTTCCCGCCCATGGTAGCGAAATAAATCTTGGACTGGCATTGCACGGATTGAGTTGTCCCATACGATTCACCCCAAGGACTTGCTTTGACTCCGCAAAACTATCCAATAGGCTGCGGCTTGTCTTAAGAGCTGATCGTGAATTCCTCGGATTGGCCTGGGGCTGAGAGGCTCCTTGGACTCGAAGCTGGCCTTCGTGATGTTGACTGTTTGCTTGATCGACGACGTCCAGAAACTTCTTGCCTTCTGTGATTTCTTTCGCTGTGCTGACATTTCTCCTGTGATTGAGCTGACCGGTCAGAAGGCTCGGCAAGATCAAGATGGATTTGAGGGGAAGCTTGAAGCCCGGTGGACTGAGGCTGCGGGGGTCCCCGTGGGGTCACAATTCTTCACGTGCCAAACCTAAACGCGGGGATATTCTGAGGAGAGTTTGTAATAGGCCTACGGTGCCCCCACGCTGGGTTGTAGCGACTGCAATTGCGGTCTCTCTTTGCTCAAGGTTGGGGCTTATTGTTTCGCCTTTTAGTAAAGCGAAATCAGATATCAAAGGAGATTTTCTAATGGTTGATCGCGGCGCAAAGGTCCGAATTCTTCGTCCAGAGTCCTACTGGTTTCGTGAAGTAGGTACCGTCGCAACGGTGGACAAGAGTGGCATCAAATACCCCGTGGTGGTTCGCTTTGAAAAGGTGAACTACGCCAGTGTCAACACCAACAACTTCGCCGAAAGCGAGTTGGAAGTGGTTGAAGCTGCTCCTAAGAAAAAAGCTGCTAAGGCGTAGTCTTATCAAGACTGTTGGCTTGCAATTTTGACTTACGAGAAATGGCCTGCGGCGTGCGGGCCATTTTTTATTGGGCGATCGCCGAATGATTTGCTTGCGGCGGTTCATCATGCACAAAGCCGGGACCAATAGAATTTTGGTCCCGGCTTTGTTGTGGCTCATGAGCTGATTGGCCCCGACCGATGGGTGGGCTGACTCGCTCCACCTGAAGGACGATTGTTCTGGTTTGCCTTGGTGGTGGAGGGTGGTCGGAGAACCAGAGACTCGCCTGTTAATAACCGCCTTGGCGAGAATGCTCCAAAATCACGGCTTGGGCTAGGTCGATGAAGTGATCACCCAGGTTTGATCGCATGGCAGGCACCATTGTTTTATGGAGAATGCGAGCTCCCTGGCGATTAATGCCTTGGCTAAGACGTTGAACCCAGGGGCGCTTCACCAGGCAAATAAGGATAGAACTACCTGGTCTCGCTGACTTGGCAATTGTGAGGAGGTCGTTGTAATCCAGGCCTAATTCCGCCAGGTTCTCCACCAGGACCTCGACCGAAAGCCCGCCAGCTTCAAAGGCTACTGTTCCTAGTGAACCGATAGGACTCAACAGGGATACTAGGCTAGCGGCTAGGCCGTCGATGAGTCCCCCTTCTGCAATATTCCAATCCACAATTTGCCGGGTTAGTAGGCGCCCTTTGCTGTTCTTTAATAAGACAGCGGTACTGACCAGAACAAGGGCTTGCTCTCGCTGAAGCCGTTCTAATGACTTGAGAACTTCTTTGGCATTTCGCTCGCCAGAATAGATGCCGATCAAGAGCTCCAGGGATGAGTCACCGGCACTGCGGCTCGGCTGTTGGCTAGACAAATTGGCATTGTTTAAGGGGGAAGGCGTGGGATTTGCGACTTCCATGGTGGTTGAGCGGTTAAGGATGGTGGCCATGGTGCTGATATAACAACTCATCTCGCTGGACTGCTTTGGATGGAAATCCTAGCCCTCTCTGCAATATTTCCCAGATGGGGGATGTCAAGGGACGATTTCGAAATCCGAATAGGTAGAGACCATCGCTGATGGGCAAAGGTGATGCGACTCGGCCTTAAACCAATGTACGTAGCCTGGTTGGGGATGTCTGTGTGCGAAATGTGTGTGATTACTGATGTTTGCAATCTTTGCTGGAGCAATGCTTGAGCGATTGTGGGTTTAAAGTGGGTAATGGGTTGAATCTCTCAGCATTTCAACGAAATTTGTTTCAGTTGAGCCTCCAACGGAACCTATGGCCGTGACCCCTTCGAGCAATTCTCGATTAAGCGTTGATGAGGCGATCGCACTCCTGGAGGTCCAACTGCCTCCTGGAACGTTTAATAGCGTTAAACGGACCGTTTTTCGTCAGTCCTGGCAGGGGCAGGGCTATAACCAGATTGCCGATGCCGAAGGCTACGATGCTGATTATCTGCGAGAAGCCGGGGCTAGTCTATGGCGTAGTTTGTCCCAGCTGACTGGTTTCAAGGTCACGAAGCGGAACTTTCGGACCTTGTTGATTCAGCAGTTGCCTCAGTTGACCCAGACTGATGAAGCCTCTTGCGAACCCAGTGTGATCGATAGCGGGTTTGCCGGAGTTGAGGCTGCGATGGGGGGAACTGCTCCTGCTTTACCGAAGAGCAGTGAGGTTTCGGAGCTCACCATGGTGGCCATGCCAGTGGAGGCGACGCGCTGTGACTGGGATGAGGCCCCGGATGTTTCTACGTTCTATGGCAGAGAACAGGAATTAGCGAAGCTCCAAGCCATGTTGCTTGGAAGTCCAGCCCAAACGAGTTGTCGTCTGGTGACGCTGTTAGGGATGGGAGGGATGGGAAAAACATCTTTGGCGGCGAAGATTGCTCAGCAGCTGAAGCAAGAATTTGACTGTGTTGTCTGGCGTTCCCTGCGTAATGCACCTCCCCTAGAGCAGTTGCTCGGAGGGATGGTGGCTTTTATCTCCCAGCAAGAGGTCGCCCAGGGAGATCAGCGTCAGCTTTTAGAGTTGCTACGTCAGCAGCGGTGTTTGTTGGTTTTGGATAATGCAGAAACTCTCTTGAAGGGAGGGGCTAGCGGTCATTACCGTAGCGGGTATGAAAACTATGGGGATTTCTTTCGGGCTCTGGGAGAGGTTGACCATGGCAGTTGCATGGTGGTGACCAGCCGTGAAAAATTACCCCAGGTCATGATTGGAGATGGGGGTCGCTCAACGGTTCGCAGTTTGACCGTGGGGGGAGCACCGGCTGTGACCCGATATATGGTCCTAGACCTCTCGTTGGAGGGGACCGCCCAGGAACGCCAAGCCCTATGTGAGGCCTGTGGGCACAGTCCCCTTGCTCTCAAACTCATGGGGACAACCATCCAAGAGCTGTTTGGAGGGTCTATTGCCGGTTTTTTAGAGGAGGGTGTGTTTGCCTTTGATGGTGTGCGGCGATTATTGGATGAACATATTCAGCGCTTGACACCCTTGGAGTACGCCATTCTGGCTTGGTTGGCCATCAATCGAGATTGGACAGATTTGGCCATGCTCCAGGAGGATTTGGTTCCTGCAGTTCCTAAATTTCAGCTACTGAATGCCCTGGCAGCCCTGCGTGGCCGTTCCTTGGTGGAGCTGCGTGAGGGATGCTACGGCCTGCAGGGCACAGTGATGGAGTACATGACTGAGACGATCGTGGGTCGTGTACTTCAGGAGCTCTCGGGGGGACTTCTTCGCTGGTTTCAGGCCAATCCTGGCTCGAAGGATGCTACGGGTTATGCTCTGCCGCTACAGAACGGAAGACAGATGGGATTGGGAGCGGGGAGTAGGAGTCTCCAGCCTGCTGGAGAAATACCTGCTTCCACGGCTGCAAATGAAGAGCTGCCGTTGCTCCATAGCCATGCCTTACTGAAGGCCACGGCGAAGGAGTACATTCGCGAAACTCAGGTCGCCCTCATTCTTGAGCCGATTTCGGATTACCTCTTGCGATGGGCGGGCTCTGAGTCGCTACTTCGTCATGAGTTCCAGGCTTTGCTGAAACAGCTACGCCGCCATCCCCTCGGACAAAGTGGTTACTGTGCTGGCAATTTGATGAATCTTAGCTGCTGGGCTGAGTTGGAGTTGGCTGAGCTGGATTTCTCTCATCTCACCTTGCGCCAAGCCTACTTGCCCCATGTTCAGCTCCAGGGGGTTGATTTCCAAGCCGCCCAGTTTGTTCGGTCAACCTTTGCTCAGGTTTTTGGCAGTATTTTATGTCTCGACTTCAGCCCAGATGGCCAATACGTTGCCCTGGGAGATTCCTTGGGCAAGATGCAGCTCTGGAATTTGCATACGGGGCAGCTCCAAGCCAGTTACGCTGCGGTGGACGGGCGGATTCATTGTTTGGCCTTTAGT
>CALLPZ010000361.1 GCA_938015405.1 uncultured Pseudanabaenaceae cyanobacterium | reverse complement strand
AATCTTGCCGGTTACGTCGGTGGTACGCACGTAGAACTGAGGGCTGTAGCCAGCGAAGAAAGGAGTGTGGCGGCCGCCTTCTTCCTTCTTCAGCACATAAACTTCAGCTTCGAAGTTCTTGTGAGGAGTGATGGACTTGGGCTTAGCAAGCACCATGCCGCGCTCGATGTCTTCCTTCTGGATGCCGCGCAGCAGCAAACCAGCGTTGTCACCAGCTTGGCCTTGGTCAAGCTGCTTTTTGAACATCTCAACACCGGTAACGGTGGTCTCGCGGGTATCGCGAATACCAACGATTTCGACGGTTTCGCCAACTTTGACGATGCCGCGCTCAATACGACCGGTGGCAACAGTACCACGACCCGTAATGGAGAAGACGTCCTCAATTGCCATCAAGAAAGGCTTGTCAACCTCACGCTCAGGTGTGGGGATGTAGCCATCCACCTCTTCCATGAGGCTGAGAATCTTGTCAACCCACTCATTGTCACCTTTAGCACCGGAAGCACCACCGTTGATCGCTTCCAAAGCCTGAAGGGCAGAACCCGCAACGATAGGAATATCGTCGCCAGGGAAATCGTAGGAGTCGAGCAGCTCACGCACTTCCATTTCGACGAGTTCGAGGAGCTCCTCGTCGTCAACCATGTCTTGCTTGTTGAGGAAAACAGCAATGTTAGGCACGCCAACCTGCTTGGCAAGCAGGATGTGCTCGCGGGTCTGAGGCATGGGGCCATCAGCAGCAGACACAACCAAAATGGCTCCATCCATCTGAGCCGCACCGGTGATCATGTTCTTCACATAGTCAGCGTGGCCGGGGCAGTCCACGTGAGCATAGTGACGATCCGCGGTTTCATATTCCACGTGGGCGGTATTGATGGTGATACCGCGAGCCTTCTCCTCAGGAGCGGCGTCAATCTCATCATAGGCACGTGCCTCGGAGTCACCCGCTGCAGCCAACACGGTGGTGATTGCCGCAGTTAGCGTGGTTTTGCCGTGGTCCACGTGGCCAATAGTGCCAATGTTGACGTGGGGTTTATTTCTTTCGAACTTTTCGCGTGCCATTTGCTCTTGTTTCCTCTGTCTTAACTAGAAAGTTATGCGTTCCCTTTGTTTTTCGCGATGATGGCGGTCGCGACGTTCTTCGGAACATCCTCGTAACTCGCGAACTCCATCGAGAATATGCCACGACCCTGCGTCATCGACCGAATATCGGTGGCATATCCAAACATCGTGGCTAGGGGCACTTTAGTAGTGACTTTCACCACGCCATCCTCGGCGACTTGGCCTTCGATTTGCCCACGGCGGGAAATCAAATCACCCATAACGCCCCCGAGGAAGTCTTCAGGAACCTCAACCTCAACTTTCATCATCGGCTCTAGGAGAGCAGGGTCTGCTGCATTCACAGCTTCCCTTACTGCCATAGAACCCGCAATTTTGAAAGCCATCTCGGAAGAGTCTACATCGTGGAAAGACCCATCCACCAACGTAGCCCGAACATCAATGAGCGGATATCCCGCCAAGATGCCAGACGCGCAAGTTTCTTTCATGCCCTGCTCAGCAGGAGCAATGAACTCTTTGGGGATAGCTCCGCCCACAATTTTGTTGACAAACTCGAACCCAGAACCTGCTTCAGCAGGCTCTAGTTCGATGACGACATGGCCATATTGGCCTTTGCCTCCACTCTGTCGAACAAACTTACCCTCAGCGCGGGATGCCTTACGAATGGTCTCACGATAGGCAACTTGAGGCGCACCAATATTGGCCTCAACCTTGAACTCGCGCTTCATGCGGTCTACAAGGATATCAAGATGTAGCTCCCCCATGCCAGCAATTACTGTTTGATTCGTCTCTGAATCAACAGAAACCTTGAATGTTGGATCTTCTTGAGACAGACACTGCAAGGCTTTGGAGAGTTTATCCATATCCTGAGTGGTCATGGGTTCGACCGCCACAGAAATGACAGGTTCGGGCACATAAAGGGACTCTAGGATGACTGGCTTCTTCTCATCACATAATGTATCGCCAGTAAAGGTGTCCTTCAGCCCTAGTACAGCTCCGAGGTCACCTGCACGGAGTTCATCGACCTCCATGCGATCATCAGCCTTCATGATGATGAGGCGAGATATCCGTTCTTTCTTCCCCTTTGTGGAGTTATAGATATAGCTCCCCTTGCTCAGGGTGCCAGAGTACATGCGAATAAAGGTCAACCGCCCATAGGGATCAGTCATGACCTTAAACGCAAGCGCGGAGAACGGCTCATCATCATCAGAATGGCGCTCGACCTCAGTCCCATCGGCCAGATGGCCCTGAATCGCCGGCACATCAATTGGAGCTGGCAAATAGTCAATAACAGCATCCAGCAACGGCTGCACACCCTTATTCTTGAACGCAGAGCCACAGAGCATGGGCATCATGCTGCCAGCAATTGTTGCCTTGCGAATCCCAGCACGAATATCAGCTTCACTGATCTCTTCGCCTTCTAGATAACGCTCCATGACATCGTCATCGACTTCAGCGACGGACTCCACTAGCAGAGAGCGATATTCATCAGCCAGCTCCTGTAAATCCTCAGGGATATCAGTTTCCTGAATATCCGTCCCCAGATCATTGGCATAGATGTAAGCCCGCATGCGAACCAAGTCCACAATGCCTTCAAAATCAGCTTCTGCTCCAATGGGCAACTGAATCGGCACTACATTGGTCTTGAGGCGCTCTTTAATCTGGTCATAGACCTTGTAAAAGTCTGCCCCCGTACGATCCATCTTATTGACAAAGGCAAAGCGAGGGACGTTGTAACGATTCGCTTGACGCCAAACAGTCTCTGACTGGGGCTGAACGCCACCAACGGAGCAAAAAACGGCGATCACACCATCGAGAACGCGCATGGAGCGCTCTACCTCAATGGTGAAATCCACATGTCCCGGCGTATCAATGATATTGATGCGATGCTCTAGCGAACTCTCATCAGGCTCCGTTGGCGCTTTCGCAGACCGACGAGTCCAATGGGTACTGATCGCAGCGGCAGTAATGGTAATACCACGCTCACGCTCTTGGTCCATCCAGTCAGTGACTGCGGTGCCATCATGCACCTCGCCAATCTTGTGAACCACCCCTGAATAGAACAGAATTCGCTCGGTCGTCGTCGTCTTGCCCGCATCAATATGCGCAGCAATACCAATATTCCTAACTCGCTCTAGCGGGAAATCGCGTCCCACAGTTTTCTCCTAGGGGTACTACGAAGGGTAAAGCGCTGCTTCCCCTTTCAATGCTTCAAATTTTAAGCAGAGCAAACATTAGCCGAATCAGCAGATCGCCAACAACTAAATCCGGCTAAGTGCTCTAGTGACTGCACCACTCGTAACAAAAGGGAGTAGCGATCGCTCTTCAGAAATGCCATCGAAGAGCGAAACATCTTAGTAACGGTAGTGAGCAAACGCCTTGTTCGCTTCAGCCATGCGGTGAGTCTCTTCACGGCGACGGATAGCATTGCCAGTCTCATTGGCAGCATCCATAAGCTCATTCGCAAGCTTCATCGCCATGGTCTTACCAGGACGAGCTCGGGAGAACTGAACCAACCAACGCAATGCCATGGCAGTGCCGCGCTCAGGGCGAACTTCCATGGGAACCTGATAGGTTGCGCCACCAACGCGGCGAGCACGAACTTCAACCAAAGGGGTCGCATTACGAACCGCAGTCTCATAGACTTCAACGGGGTTCGTACCAGTGCGCTCTTCGATGATCTTGAACGCGTCATAGATCAGGTGAAATGCGAGAGACTTCTTGCCACTCTGCATCAACCGAGAAACCATCATGCTAACCAAAGGGCTGCCATGAACAGGGTCGGGAACGATAGGACGTTTTGGGGCACGGGTACGGCGTGACATATCAAATTTTCCTTAACAAGAGTTCTCAAGTACAAACCAAAGACTGAACAACATCAGTCCACTCTTCCAAACATTGCGAAGCCTGCATCATATGAATCAGCGCTCACAACCAGAGCGTTGCAGAAACAGCGATGCAAAGCGGACCTTATTGGCTTGGGCCTGAACGCGCCAACGCATTGACCCGTGCCCCAGGCCTAAGCCCAACAGGGCTGCAATGATAATCGAGACGAAATAATCTCTAAGACCTATTCCTTAGGTCGCTTCGCACCATACTTGGAGCGAGACTGACGGCGGTCCTTAACACCAGCGGTGTCCAAGGTGCCTCGAACGATGTGATAACGAACGCCAGGCAAATCCTTAACACGACCGCCACGCAGCATCACAACGGAGTGCTCTTGAAGGTTGTGGCCAATTCCCGGGATATATGCCGTCACCTCGAAACCAGAGGTCAAACGAACACGGGCCACTTTGCGCAAAGCCGAGTTTGGCTTCTTAGGCGTGGTGGTATAGACCCTGGTGCACACGCCCCGGCGCTGAGGACAACTCTTGAGTGCCGGAGACTTTGTTTTCTTGGTGGTTTTGTTGCGCTCGTCTCTAATGAGCTGCTGAATGGTAGGCATTTAGTTGGGGTAAATTGACGCTATTGTCATGCTAAATTTCCAATCTCTAACGCTATAGCACAGAGTACAACTCTGTCAATCTCGCCACGGACTGATGGGATAGGAAGTCAAACTGCGATCGCCATTTTCTCGCGATGCCACTTTAGGCTCTTGCCCCTGGAAATTCCCATGAGAGATCTTATTCTAATTACAAAATGTCCTAACGGAACAATTCAGCGAAAGATCTAACAGAATTAACGCAGGAAGAATGCTCTGCCATCTAAGGCAAAGCGAAGAAACTCTCAGGCAGGGGCGTGATATCTGACGGTCTTAACGAATTGGGCTCTACACCTTAGCGCGAGGAGTCTCTAGCGGCAGGGTGAACCTAAGCCTGGGGCAAATCAAAAGACTGACCACAATTGCAAGCACTGGGCAGATCAGGGTTATCGAAACGAAAGCTTCCTCCCATTAAATCTTCGACGTAATCAAGGGTTAGCTGTTGCACATGGGGCCATGCCACCGGGCTAATGGAAAGTGACAACGCGCCACAAGCAATGACCTGGGCTTCAGGCCCAGCCGGATTGAAATTGAGTTGATAGCGCTGCTGAGCACAGCCACCCGGCACAAAGT
>CALLPZ010000360.1 GCA_938015405.1 uncultured Pseudanabaenaceae cyanobacterium | reverse complement strand
TTGACGAGCTAGGGAGCGAACTTCGTCCGCAACCACTGCGAAACCTCGGCCATACTCACCCGCACGGGTCGCCTCGATGGCGGCGTTGAGCGCTAGGAGCTGGGTTTGGGTGGTGAAGTCACCAATCAAGCTGACCACGCGGGAAATCTTCTGGGAAGATTCGCTCAGGCGCTTAATCTTCTTGCTGGTCTCGGACACGGTGGAGCGGATGGCCATGATGCCGTCCACGGTGCGGTCCATGGCGTTGTCGCCACGCTTAACCACTTGGTTGGCTTGCTGAACTGCAGATTCAACGCCCTGGGCTGTGGTTACCACCTCTTCAGTGGCGGTTTGCATGCTCTGAATTTCTTGCAGGGCTGTGGTCACCACATCAACTTCTTTCTGGGCCTTGGCGGAGAGTTTGGCGATCGCTTGGCCGCTGTTTTTGGACGTGGAGCTAACCTGCGTGGCAGCTTCTTTCACCTGAACCACAATGCTACGTAGGGCATGGATGGTGTTGTTGTAGGCATCGGCAACGGTGCCCACCTCGTCTTCTGTGACGGGGGCGCGGACGGTTAGGTCACCGCGTAGGGCAGGTGCCACGGCGCGCAGTAGTTCGACAACTTCCCGCTGGAATTCTTCCTTGGCAGCCTTTTCTCGATCCAAGATTTGACCGAGTTCCTGGGACTTGTTCTGAATTTCAGAGACAAACTGAGCTTGCTTCAAGGCAATGCCGCATTGGGTCGCAATTTGGGCCACGAGATTACGATCCGCATCACCCCAAGTTCGCACTTCGCCGTGGTACAAGGCCAACATGCCCCAGAGCTTGTCACCGACGAAGATGCCCGTCATCAGATAAGCGCGGGTGCCGATGCCTTCCATGGCTTCTAGGAAGTCGCGGGGTAGGTCATGGGCCAGGACATCATCGAGGAAGAAGCCGCTGCGGGTGTAGTCGCGACCTTTCTCAATGCTGACAGCGGCGATTTTGACATCACGGCTATCCATGGGCATGCCCTCGGGGCGCAGGCTGGTGAGGCTGTGGCAGTTGCCCATATCAGCGCTAAAGCCCTTGCCCAGAATGGAGCTCAAACGAGAGCCGACGGATTCTGCAACGAAAGTACCGCTCCAGTCTTCGTGGAACTGATAGATAACGGCGCGATCGCACTCCATAAAGGAGCGCATTTCCTGGGTCGTAATCTTGAAGACTTGGTCGGTATCCAGACTCTGGCTAATGCGGTTGATGATGCTGCTGGCTAGCTTTTCGCGCTTGGCAGCATCTTCGAGCATCGAGGTGCGACGCTCCAGCTCTTCACGGGCGAAGGCTTGCTGGAGAGCAACGCCACACTGGGCTGCAATTTGGCTGACGAGTTGACGGTCGGCGTCTTGCCACATCCGAGGCTCACCGTGGTAGACCGCCAACATGCCCCAGAGTTTTTCTCCCAGGAAGATGCCAGTCATCAAATAGGCTCGGGTGCCAATGCCCTCCATGGCCACCATGAAGTCATCGGGGAGGTCAAATTCTTCGATGTCACTCAGGTAGAAGCCGCTGCGGTTGTAGTCGCGACCTTGCTTGATGCTGATGTCTGCAATCTTGACATCTCGGCTATCCATGGGGATGCCTTCGGGGCGCAGGCTGGTGAGGCTGTGGCAGTTGCCCATGTCAGCGCTAAAGCCTTGGCCCAGAATGGAGTTGAGGCGAGAGCCGACGGACTCTGCAACGAAGGTGCCGCTCCAGTCTTCATGGAACTTGTAAACCACGGCACGATCGCAGTTCAAGAAGCGACGAATCTCTTTGGTGGTGCTTTGGAAGACCTGCTGTGTGTTGGTGCTTCTGCGAATGCGATCAATGATGCGATAGGCAATCCGTTCCCGCTCGGCTGCTTCTTCTAGCTTAGTGGTACGCAGGTCAGCCTCAGCCCGGAACTCAGTGGCTTGGAGCTTGAGGCGAAGCTCGGTAACCACGTGGTACATCAGGTCAATTTCAGTTTCGTGCCACTGGCGGCTTTGGTTGCATTGGTTGGCAACAAGGAAGCCCCAGACTTGGTCATTGAGCATAATGGGCAGGACAATGCTGGCCTGCACCTGATATTGCTCCATGAGCTGGGTTTGATAGGGCGTGAACGTGATGGATTGTTCACGATTGAAGGCAAACACCTGGCCGTTGTTGTAGTCCGCTAAAGTCTCACCGCCAAAGAGACATAGGGGGAGGGTCTCGCCCAGGGTGGGTGTCCATCCGGTGGTTAACGCTTCGGCATGAACCGTGGCCTGGTTGGCCTCGCTGTAACGACAGATTAGGACGCGATCAGCATTCAGAGTTTCGCGGGTTTTGGCGACGGCGGCCTGCATGACCGCTTCGTTATTGTCGGCTTGGCGAATCTCGAGAACGATAGATTGGACCCGCTCGCGTTCCTGCTTGATGCTGTCTTGAGTGGCTGAGTCCGTGCGCACATGTTGCTGTACAGCAGTCATCACAGCTTCTTCAATCTGCTGGCGATTGATGTTGTTGCCACTGCGGTTCTCTTGGGCCGCACCCTGCTGGGGAGGCATGAGGGAGTAGGGGACTGTGATGGATTTGCTGTTGTCGCCGGCCATAGCTGAATTTCCTTGACTGTTCTGATCTGAAGAATTGGGAGAATAGGTGCGATCGCCGCCGTGGGCACGCAGGTTCTCGACGTAATTGCCCGTGGGGCGGACCTGCAAGTTCTCTGGGGCGTTGTTACTG
>CALLPZ010000359.1 GCA_938015405.1 uncultured Pseudanabaenaceae cyanobacterium | reverse complement strand
GAACTGGGCTACCGTTTCAAGCGTGCTGGTCACCGCATTCGCCTGTGTAAGACCATTCAGGTCAAGCATTTGAAGCGTTGGGAGCCCGTCAAGATGATCAAGACGGATATCCTGTGTCGCGCTTTGCCTTGGACGGAATTGTTGCTGCGCGATCGCCAGTCCATGAATGACCTGAACCTTAAGCGTGGTAATCAGCTCAGCGTTGTTTGCGCCTTTATCTCGTTATTGGTCGTCTTGGCTCCCCTTGCTCCTTTGGCGATCGGTGGAGTTGTGTTGGCTGCCCTAGCTGGTCTGATTGGACTGAACCAAGATATTTATCGCTTCTTCTACAACCAGCGAGGAGTCAGCTTCACGCTCAAGTCCATGGCTTACCACTGGTTGTTTTATGTCTACAGCGGTGTTGCTTACGCCATTGGCCAAGCTCGCCACCGCTTTGTGGCTAAGCCTTCTCGTCAGACCTTGATGCCTCGCACAACCATTCCTTTGGCCCTGCGTCAGTCTGCACAACTGCAGCTTGAACAAGGTTTCTCCCAGACTTCTGCCATTTCCTCTATTCCTCAGCTCAGCTCTGTCAGCTAAGAGCAGATATTGCTGGAATACACTCAAAATTGCACTGGCTGACTTGAATTTTGGGGTCAGACCATTGAAAGCGGGTTGCAACAGGCTCCGGCTCCAGAGGGTGAATGAACTACGCTCTATGCTTAGGCAGCCCGTAGCGTGAATAACCTCCCCTCTGCGGACGCCCCCCATCATTGCCACTGATAAAATTGGAGCCATCGCCCATTTCCTGCTGTTTGCATGTCTCCTGACCAAATCGATTTATTCAACGTTTCTGACGCTGTGAATGCGCCTTCGGACGATTTTGATCCGGCGTTGATTCCCACTGATGCTGCCATTCCCATTCCGGCAGGAACTTACAGCACCATGGAGGAGCTCAAGGGACCCTGCAATAGCTGCCATCGCTGTAGCTTGGGAGCCACGCGTACCAATGCGGTCATTGGCCGGGGCAATCCCCAGGCAGACATCTTGGTGATTGGGGAAGGGCCGGGGCAAACCGAAGATGAGACCGGATTGCCGTTTGTGGGCAAAGCAGGCCAGTTGTTAGAAAAAATCCTGGCTGCGGTGAAGCTAGATACCGAAAAGGATGTCTACATCGCCAATATTGTTAAATGTCGCCCCCCTGGTAACCGGAAACCGTCAGCACCGGAAATGAAATCCTGTACACCCTATCTCCGGGAACAGGTGCGCATTATGGACCCCAAGATTGTGCTCCTTATGGGGGCAACGTCTGTCCAAGGCATGTTGGCCGAGAAGGCGGGTATTACCAAGATTCGGGGTCACTGGCGGGAGTGGGAAGGTCGCCTTTGCATGCCGATGTTGCACCCGGCTTATCTCCTACGTAACCCTTCTCGCAAGGAAGGCAGTCCCAAGTGGCAGACCTGGCAGGATATTCAGGCGGTACGGGCAAAGTACGATGAGATTTGTCAGGGCTAAGGGGCTGACAAAGAGGCTGATATTGCAGGGCTCGCTGGCTCTAGTGACCCACTGCTACCGGACTGACTGCTGAACTATCGAGACCGCGATCGCCATGGCTTCTGATCTCTACGTTAACTGGACTGACTACCACCGCAACATTGAACAGTTAGCCGTCAATATTCACCAGTCCGGCTGGGAGTTCAATCAAATCCTTTGCTTAGCAAAAGGAGGACTACGCATTGGCGATATCTTGGCCCGATTGTTTAACCAACCCTTGGCGATTTTGTCTGCTTCTTCCTATGGCGGGATTGATGGTCGCCAGCGGGGCTCCATTACCTTTGCCCATGACTTGACCATGACGACTGCTAATTTGGGCAGTCGCATTTTGATTGTGGATGACCTCGTTGATTCTGGAGTGACCCTACAAAAAAGCCTGATCTGGCTCGATCGCAAATATGGTTTTTATGTGGATGAGGTTCGAACTGCGGTGCTTTGGCATAAGGCTAGCTCGGTGATTAAGCCTGACTACGCCATTCAATATTTGGACGATAATCCCTGGATTCACCAACCCTTTGAGCAGTATGAGCTGACGACGCCAGAAGCCTTGATGAAGCGAAACTCCGGTGAGTCGGTCTAATCGATGCGAAATGAGGGGGAAATCTGAGTGACTTTGCTCTCTCATTCCGAACCCTTTTGGCGAGGGGAGAGAACCATCAATATGTGAAATCCTCGCAGCCCTCCCCCAATTTTTTCTCCTAACGAGTACACTCCCCTTGTAAGCCGCATTTGAGCTGCAGTTGCACTCGCTAGGGTGAATCTATGTCATCGAGCCGCATGACTTCCAAGCCACGCCAGCCCCGTAATGGTGCTGTTCAACGCCGCCTGACCAAGGGGCAGCACCGTCCTGCGAATCGTCAGGTAAGATGGCAAAGCAGTCAGCCCTCGATGGGGCAGAACCCTTTCATGATGGAAGATTTCGATGATATTCCCGTTGCTCTGCGCGAGAGTGACGTCAATCCAAAGCGCAGTTCGTCAAAGTGGCGCTGGGTCATTGTGGGTGGCAGCCTAGCGGGGGCTGTGGGGCTCTCCATGGGCGTGGCTGCTGCTTTTTTCAATGCCAATATTTTGTCGGCAGACCAGGATGTAGCAGAGCCTGGAACGGGGACTGCGATCGCAGCCATGGGTGAGGGCCCTTTAAATTCAGATCGCTCCACCACGGGGTCATTTACCACTTCGGGGGGGGAGACAGATCCCAAAGCAGTCGTAGAAATCCAGGGGGCGGGCGATGCTGGGATTGCCGGTTCTGCTGCGTCGGCATCTGAGACAGCAGAGCAAACCAAGACGATTTTGGGCCACTATCCCTTTGAAGAAGCCGATGATGGGGAGCTGAGCGATATTGGGGGTGGGATTTTGCTCAATCGCGCCACCGCTAACGCCTTTCGAGATATGCGAGCGGCTGCCCAAGCTGATGGCATTAATTTGCTGCCCCTATCTGGCTTTCGGTCCGTTGCAGTCCAGAAGGACCTATTCTTTGGCGTGAAGGCTGAGCGTGGCCAGACTGCCAGTGAGCGTGCCAAGGTTAGTGCGCCCCCAGGTCATAGTGAACATCACACCGGCTATGCCGTAGATATTGGCGATGCCAACAGCGGCTCGACGGATTTGAGCGAACGTTTTGAAACGACGGCTGCTTTTGCCTGGCTTCAAGAGAATGCGCCCTACTACAGCTTTGAATTGTCTTTCCCGAAAGGTAATGCCCAGGGCGTCAACTACGAGCCCTGGCACTGGCGATATGTGGGTGACCAAGATAGCCTGGAGTTATTCCATCAGGATCGTTAAACCTCCCCTATGAGCCAAACTGCTATTAACTTGCTGGCGGTCACAATCTTCGTCATGACCGTTGGTTCGCTCTTGGCTCCAGCCCTCGATGTTTCTCTTTTTATTCCCGCTGGCTTGGCCTTTGGTGGCCTGAGTCTTGCGACTGTAGACCGATTTGTCTTTGATAATCTCGGTGTGACGCTGCTAATTGATTGGGTGGCGCAGTTCTCAGAAGACCACCGCAATCGCGTCCTCCACCATGAGGCCGGACATTTTCTCGTGGCTTATCTGCTAGGAATCCCGGTGACAGGCTACGCGCTTACTGCCTGGGAAGCCCTCCAGCAGGGACATAATGCCCAAGGTGGCGTGCGTTTTGATGATCAGCTCATCCAAGCTCAAATTGAAGAAGGTCAGCTCTCGACCTTGATTGTTGAGCGCTATTGCCAGGTTTGGATGGCGGGTGGTGCTGCGGAAAAAGAAGCCTTTGGCAATGTTGAGGGTGGCGTTGATGACGTCATGAAGGTGCGATCGCTGCTACGCCAGCTCAAGGTTCCGGCCTCCCAGCGAGAGTTGAAGGAGCGCATGGCGGCCCTTCAGGCTAAGCAGGTCTTGGAACGCAATGACTCAGCCTACGAAGTTCTGAAGCAGTCTATGTTAGAACGTCAGTCCGTAGAAGCTTGCATTGAAGCAGCCATTCAAGCTGGCATGGAGACACCAGTTTCGGTGTAGGTAGCTGCATTAACGGGGTGAATATTCTGGGCTGGGGATAGCCCAACCTGGCTTGCTCACCAGCATTGCAGCTCTAAAGCAATCGGCGGGCCAGGAAGTCCACCTGGGGCAGCAGTGGGTCCGTGACAAAGCCAACGCCAGCAAACCCCCAGCGTTCTAGGGAGGTTTTGAGCTGGGTGAGATTGTGGGACTCCACTGCAAAGCGATCGCCTGCCTCCGGGGCATGAGCATTGATGTAGCTCAAGGCCTCGAAGTCTTGCTGAAAGAGTAAGAGGTAGCGCTCTGACTGGGCCAACCCATCTTCGTCGGCTCTGCTTGTTCCTGTTTGAGGTTGCCGAGCCGCAAGATATTGACCGTTTTGCCGCGATCGCAGCAGGTAGTAGAGCGCTGCCATAGTTCCTAGCTCATAGAAGACTCACAGCCGATGGAGTGATTCCTCCACAGATGATGAGTTATTGGCTCAAGAGAGACTCCAATACGGCAATTTGCTCCATCCCTTGGAACAGCGGTGTGCTGAGGTAACGTTCGCCGAAGCTAGGCTGAACCATAACGATCAGCTTGCCTGCATTCTCGGGGCGCTGACCGAGCTTGATGGCTGCGCTCAAGGCGGCACCGGTGGAGATGCCGGAGAGCAAGCCTTCTTCCCGAGCGAGGCGACGACCGTAGGCGATCGCCTCGTCGTCAGTCACGGTGATTACTTCATCAATCAGGTCCGTTTTGAGCACTGCGGGCACGAAGCCTGCACCGATGCCCTGGATTTTGTGGGGGCCAGGCTTACCACCGGATAGCACTGGGCTAGTCACAGGTTCAACAGCAATGGTCTTCAAACCCGGTTTTTTAGCCTTAAGCGTTTCAGAGGTGCCCGTTAAGGTGCCGCCAGTGCCCACCCCTGAGACGAGGAAGTCCACCTTGCCATCGGTATCTGCCCAAATCTCCTCACCAGTGGTTTCGCGGTGAATTTTGGGGTTAGCGGGGTTGCGGAACTGCTGCAGCATATAAGCCTCTTCATGCTGATCAACGATGTCCTGGGCTCGTTGGATGCAGCCTTTCATTCCCTCACTACCGGGGGTCAGCTCCAGTTCCGCTCCGTAGGCTTTGAGCATGGAGCGTCGCTCTGCACTCATGCTGTCGGGCATGGTCAGGACTAAGCGATAGCCCTTGGCAGCGGCAGACATGGCTAGGGCAATGCCTGTGTTGCCGGATGTGGGCTCGACCAGGATGGTCTTGCCTGGGGTAATCTCGCCAGCTTTCTCGGCTGCTTCGATCATGCTGATGCCGATGCGATCCTTGACTGAGGAGGAAGGATTCATACTTTCTAGCTTGACGATAATGTCAGCGACGCAGCCTTCAGACTGGGGGATGCGGTTTAGGCGCACTAAAGGAGTGCGACCAATGAGCTGGGTGACATTATCAGCAATGCGCATGGCAAAAAAAGGGGGATTTTAGTGGATTTGGCAGGTAAGCTTCCAAAGGAGAAGCTCCATAGTCCAGGGTAAGACAATGGTGAACCAAGCTTCAATGGAGGTTAGAGGCTGTTTGAAAAAGGCCAGTAGCTGTAGCAGCAAGTCCCATGAGAGCCGCCGATTTACGCAAGCTGGAGCTTAAATCATCGGGTGGTGGCCCCAAATTTGAGGTCAAGCCGAATTTTCCAACAACCTCTTAGGCAACCATGCTAAAAGCCTACGCCAAAGTCCTTGGCATAGGCGATAGATAAAAGGTTAAGTATTATCCAAGCGCCAGATTGCCTGGCGCTTGGGGCATCGTTTGAGGAACGACCAAAATTCAGCTTGGGTCCTGTATCTCAGTAGCAATCGCCACAACAGTAATATTGTCGCGGCCACCATTTTCTTTGGCGGACTCAATCAATTTGTGGGTGACCTTTTCGCAGGCACGGACGCTCTTCAGGAGCTCTGCGATGATATGGTCTGAGACTTCTTCGGTGAGGCCGTCGCTGCAGAGTAAGAGGCGATCGCCCGGTAGAACTTCCAAGGGTTGGATACTGACATCGGTTAAGTCAGGGCGCCCCAGACATTGGGATAGGACATGGCGCCAGGGATGAGTCTTAATCTGATCTGGGGTAATCACACCCATCTTGCTCGCTTTGTTGACCCAGGTGTGATCTTCCGTAATTTGGTCTAGCTTGGCACCCCGCAGACGATAGAGGCGGGAATCTCCCACATGGGCACACCAGGGCTCGGGCGCGCCTTCACCGCTCTTAGGGCGGAACACGATGACAACAGCCGTTGTCCCCATATCAGAACGTTCAGGGTTGTCCTGCTGATCCTGAATAATGCTTTGATTGGCCTTGAGCAGCGCTTCTTCCAGCAACTCCTCTGAGGACTGACCGGTCTGCCAGTGAGCCTCTAGGCAGTCACGCACGACATCCGCAGCAAGCTTGCTTGCCTCTTCACCGCCAGCATGGCCTCCCATGCCGTCAGCCACGATAAAAAAGCGGCCTTCGGGGTCGATATAATACGCGTCTTGGTTGGCCGAGCGAACCAGCCCGGTATCCGTAGCGCCATCAAAATACAGCTTCATCGGCCTGCGATCCTTCCTCTATTCCCCAATGCCTAATCCGGTCTAAATACGCTCGTTGCGATTTAGACGTAGTAGCAGGCGCACAAATGCCAATGCTATGACTGCAGCTCCGAAGAAGAGCATCACAGCAAGGGGCAGCTTATCATAGACAAACAAGATCGTTCCCGAAACTGTTAGGGAACCGAACAAAATTGCGTAACTCGTGCCCATTTGAATGCTGCCTAGGCGACGCATTAGGCGATCGCTTTCGATGGAGCGAACGCGGACACGAACATCTCCCTGCTCAAGCTTTTCCAGGGTTTCCTCGATGCGTGTGGGTAGGCCAAAAGCGGTGGAACCCACCTGGGCAGCTTGGCGACCGATTTGATCAAACAGACCGGGAGAGTTCGGTGAGGTTTGGCTCATAATATCCAGGGCAAATGGCTTGGCCACCTCCATAAAGTTAAATTCTGGGTCAAGACCTTTGCCCACACCTTCTAAGGTTGAGAAGGCGCGCATTACAAAGGTAAAGGTTGCCGGAAAACGGAAGGGTTGACCGTAGGCTATTTCGTACAGATCATCACTAATACTATCAACCGATTGATTCTCAAAGGGTTGGTCCATGAAGTTATCCAGCATGTACTGGATGGAACGGCGCACAGGGCCCATGTCACCAATGGGTTCTAGGGCACCCACTTCAATCATGGCTTTCATGACCTGATTGCCATCTTTTTGGGCAACGCCAAAGAAGATGCCCAGCAGCTTGGAACGCATGTCGGATTGAATTTGGCCCATCATGCCAAAGTCATAGAAAATTAGCGATCCGTCAGTACGAACGGCCAGATTTCCGGGGTGAGGGTCCGCATGGAACAGCCCATAGTTGAGGATTTGCCGTAGATAGGCCTCAGCTCCTAAGCGGGCTAGAAGTTTTCGGTCTAAGCCTGCAGCTTCTAAGGCCTCATAGTGGCTAATCTTGATGCCAGGCATGTACTCCAGGGTGAGCACCCGAGGTGAGGAGTAGCGCCAATACACGCGGGGGACAGCGACCCAGTCTTGATCGCGGAAATTCCGCCGGAAGGCATCGGCATTGCGCCCTTCGTTAAGGTAATCAATTTCTTCCCAAAGGATGCGGCTGCATTCGCCATAGATGCCGATCCAGTCGCGACCCTTGCCCCAGCGGGGGTGACGTTGGAAGTAGCGAGCAATGTTCTTGAGGATCTTGAGGTCAATGTCAAACAGACGCTTGAGCCCGTTGCGCTGAACCTTAACCACAACCTCTTCGCCGGAGTGGAGAATGGCTTTGTGGACTTGCCCCAGGCTGGCTGCCGCTAGGGGCACTGGATCAATGGATTTGAACAGAGGACCTAGCGGTTTGCCCAGATCTGCTTCGATGATGGTTTGGGCATCGGCAAAGGGGAATGCAGGGACACGATCCTGGAGCTTCGAGAGCTCCTCCACGTACTCCGTGGGAAAAAGATCGGCCCGGGTGGAAAACAGCTGCCCCAGCTTGATAAAGGTAGGACCTAAATCCAAAAAAGTTTCGCGAATCCAGATTGCCCTAGACCGGCGACGCTTGGCGAGGTTCTCTTCGGTCATGCCACCGCGGTAGGACCAGGCCTTGCCGTCCATCCACAGGCGACGAGAAAGGGTGAGAACGAAGGTCCAAATGCGGGCCGCGCGTATCGACGGAGAATAATTTCCCCGGTTCCAGCTATAGTCCCGCCCTGCTTCTAGCGCATTGTGCTCATGGGCAGGCAGCAGCTCAGGGGAGGGACGGATGGTTAAAGTTTTGCTGTCAGGAACAGTAGGGGTCATTGGGACAGAGCAAGTACTGCTAGCCTGAGGGGGTAGAAACGCGGGTAGACTCGCTCGTTAGCATTAACCTGGGGAAACCAGGAAAAGGCAGTAGAGGATTCAATCTCAAATTAAGGTTGCCGTGGCGCCGCGATCGCAAAAAAACGGTGCGGCAACAATAGGACAATCCCTCGATTGAGCCTAATGTCTAGCTCTGAATAGCCGCAAGTTAATCAACTGACTATCCAGTAGACCTACAGTATAGAGCTATTTTCGTTGCTCACCCCAGGGGGGAATTGCGGTTGAGATAAGAATGGGTGGCAATGTCGCAAACGCCAAATAGGATTCATCCCTAGGGCTTGAATCGGGATGAATCCTATGATCTCTATGGGCGAGAGAGCAATCCGATCACTGTTTAAGTCATGCAGATTAGTCGTTCTGGTTGCGATGAGCCTGAAGGGTTGCCCGAAGCTGGGCAATTTCTGCTCTCAGATCGTCGATTGTTTCTTGAAGGTCAACGGGGGAGCCGCTAGCACTGTTGCTACCCGTCGTTGAGGTTTTGGTTTGGCTTGCATCTTGTTGAGCACGAGCCTGCACCTGCTCGGTGAAGTTGCGAAGATTTTCCCGTTGTTCCGCATCAAATTTGCCAACCTCGCTGAGAACGGAGGATACGGTAGCTTCAACCTGCTCATTGATGCCTTCCGCCAGGGCGCGACCAATAAAAAAGGCATTAACGAGGGGATTTGTCATGGGGAGCGTCCAAACAGTAGCAGTGGTCATTATAGCGAGGGATTGAGCTGGGGGCCTGTTGCCTGGGTCGTAAGTTTGCTCGGCGATTGCTAGGGGCTGGATTGGGACCTCATGACCTGGCTGTGACTCAAGTGTTTGAGCTTATAGATAGAAGCTCCTCTAGGACCCCCACTCGTTCAATTGAAGGACTTCTCGTTCCCGCTGGATGATGCTTTTGGTCGCATTTAGAGCGATTAGGCCTTTGATGTGAGGCTCAATTCTAGATACGACCTCTAAAGAATATTGCCGTCCTCGGGCAATGGGATTGCACTCTGGGGAATGGGCTCTTCGTAGACCGGAGGCAGATCCGGTGGTGGAAAATCATTCGCTGTAATGGGTGGAGGGGAACCTTGCCATTCCTCTTCTACCCAAGGGTCTTCGCTCCAGCTTTCTGCTTCGTTGCTGGGCTCAGGTGCGACTTCTGCTTCATAGGTTTCGTCGGGATAGGCTGTTTCAGCGGGATAATCATCAACGTACTCAGGGGGGGCTTCGTAGATTTCGTCGCTGGCTGGATAGTCGTTGTAGGTTCCGTTATTCTCGGCTTCTGCAGGGTAATACTCTTCGCCATAGCCTTCATTCTCAGAATAACCTTCACTCTCAGACTGGGTTAAGGCTTCGCCATAGTCCTCTTCGGGCGGATAGTAGGGCGCTCGTTCCGATTCATCGATTTGCTCTGAGGGAATGTCCAGGGCCTCCTCATCTAGGTTGGAATCGAAGATGACCTCGGGTAATTCTTCTTCGGTATCGTTCCAACTATCCTCATTGTCGTTCCAACTATCACTGCTGTATTCCGGCTGAGGGACATCTTCGGGAAGGTCATCCATTTCGGTTTGGCCTGGCCAATCCAACTCAGGGAAAGTTTGTGCTCGTCCTAGACCCGAGAACCCTGCTACGGAACCAGGGTTGAGAATGCGCAGTAGTAATCCCCCTGATAAGCCGATGCAGCCCATCAAGATACTGATGGAGGCGAGTCGCTTTATAGGACGAGGGGAAGCAATTATCGTTTTGCTGCTTGAGCTTTGGGCGGCACCGACCATGGTTTTGGGAGAGTGGGTGGCGTAGGACTGGTTCCCGGTCTTTAGGGAATCTGTACCCCTGGAAGAATTTTGAACCTTAACTGTTCCCAACTTAGAGCCATTGCTTGGCCGTTGTTCAGAGGGGGGAGGGGTTGCGCTGGGGGGAGGGGTGGTTCCCAAACGGCGATCGCCCAGAACGTAATTTGTACCGGGTGGATTGATAGCCGTAGGATTGGGACGTTTGGGGGAGCTAGGCCGCTGGGGCAAAGCTGGGCTGGGAGTTACAGGCCTTGGAGTTGCTGGTTTAGGAGTCGCTGCTCTAGACGACAATCGTTGAGATGGCTGAGGGCCACTAGAGACTGCTTCCTCGGGTTTGGTTTGGGAAAATGCTGGGGGATGCGTCTTGGGGGCTTGCTTCGTCGAAACTTGGCTTGGGGGAGGTTGGGTTGCCCAAACCTGGCCTGGATTCTGACCTAGGACAGGTGCATTGGACGGTGCTCCAGAGTTTGACGTTTGGGAATTCGGCGAGCTGTTTGCAGCACTTACTGGATGAGGCTTGCTTAGGGGGAAAAGGTGCAACCAATTTTCCAGGGTGGCCGGGCGCTGCTGAGGGTCTAGGGTCATGCCCTGGAGGATGGCTTGCTCGATGGCAGGACTAAGGTGAGGCTGGAGCTGACGGGGGGGGATCAGTCCGGCTAAGGCGGCTGGACCTGGATTTGGGACTTGGTGATGGCGTTTGGCTGCGCTAAGGGGCACTTGGCCTGTGACAGCTGTATAGAGCGTGGCTGCCAGGCTGTAGATATCTAATCGATGTTTGAGGATGTCACCGCCCTGGAGCTGTTCTGGGGCACTAAAGGGTGTGAAGTTGTCGGCCGCGAGGTGACCCATGGGAGCCTGGACTGACTGGAGGCCCCAATCGACCAAGGTGGGAATGCCGACACCTTGGCGAAAAATAATGTTCTTGGGTTGAATATCCCGGTGGAGAAGTCCCTGGCTGTGGATGCCTGCCAGGCCTGCTGCCACTTGGCGAATGAGTTGAAGGGCTACGGCCTCACTTAGCGGCCCCTGCTGTAATTGTTGCTCCAGACTTTGTCCTTTTACCTTTTGCATGACGAGGAAAGGACGACCTTCATGCTCAAACCAGTCTAGGACGCGGGCACGACTGGGATGGTTGAGGTCTTTTAGGGCCTGGAAGGTACGACGAATCCAAGCGGTTTGAAAGCGCGAGTGACGATGTTGGGCAATCGGCGTCTTAATAATCACCGCTGCCAGATCCTTGGCCCGAATGCCGTGGAGGGTCACGCTCCAATGACCTGGCTTTACAGCTGAACGCAGGAGATATTTCCCCTGGTCAAGGGAAACACCGGGCTGGAATGCAAGGATATCTGACATGGATTTGGGGGATTGACCGGTCCAGGATAAGCCAGGTTCGAAGTGATGGGGGCAGTTGGCCTGCTGCTTAGGCTATAGGTCTAAGTTGTATATTCCGCATTGATCTTCACATAGTCATAGCTGAGGTCACATCCCCAGGCCAGCCCTTGACCTGAGCCCTCTCCTACGGATACCGCGATGACGACGGGATGTTCTAGGGGGCTATGACCCATGGCAGGACGGAGTGGGCTCTGCCCTGTTGAGGTTGTGAGGTCATTGGAATTATTGCTGCTGTTGAGGCCTGTACCTCCAGCTTCGGCAGGTAGTTGGGAGGCTTCGGCCTGTTTACAGAGGTAGTCATGGGCAGCCTGGGCATCGAATTCCAACGGTTGACCCTGGTCCATAAGCAAGAAGTCGCCGAGTTGGATGCGAAGTTGTTGCTGGTCAAAGGTGACCCCTGCCCGACCGGCAGCTCCGGCGATGCGGCCCCAATTGGCGTCACGCCCAAAGATGGCTGCTTTGGTGAGGGAGGAACCTGCGATGGTGCGGGCGATCTGCCGAGCTGCATTGTCATCGCTAGCCCCGCTAACGTTGACTTCGATGAGGGTTGTGGCGCCTTCACCGTCCCGGGCGATCGCCTTCGCCAGGTGCTGGCAAACCTCAGTGAGCATGGCTTCGAGTTGTTCCGCTTCCGGCCCTGGTGATGTAATTGCAGGAGTGCGGGACTGCCCATTGGCTAGGGCGATGAGGGAGTCATTTGTACTGGTGTCTCCGTCTACGGTGATTTGGTTGAAGCTGGCATTGGCCGCACGGCTGAGCATGTCTTGCCAGAGTGCCGGTGAAACTGAGGCATCGCAGGTGACGAAGCCCAGCATGGTGGCCATGTTGGGGTGGATCATACCGGAGCCCTTGGAGATGCCACCAATGCGCACGGGTCTGCCATCAATTTCCATTTCCAGGGCAATGGATTTGGTGACGAGGTCGGTCGTGACAATGGCCTGGGCTGCTTGATCGGAGCCTGTTTCGCTTAGGGCTGCGGCAACGGTGTCGATGCCTGCGAGAAAAGGATCGATGGGAATTTGCTTGCCGATGACGCCCGTGGAGGCGACTAGAACTGAGCTGGGGTCAATGCCGAGGGCTTTGGCGGCTCGTTCTGTGGAGCGGGCCACAGCCTGTTCGCCCAGCTCACCGGTTCCAGCGTTTGCTTGACCGGCATTGCACAGCATTGCCTGGACCGTGGCATCTTGTTTGAGGGTTTGGCGACAGTAGTCCACACAGGCTGCTCGAACTTGACTGGTGGTGAAGACTCCAGCGGCGATCGCTGCCACATCAGAGACAATCAGTGCGACATCGGGAGCACCGGAGGGCTTAAGTCCTGCTGCGATGCCTGCGGCTCGGTAGCCTTTGGGGGCTGTGATGCCGCCGGGAATCTGTTGCCAAGTTGCCATTAGATAATTACTGTCCTTTCCTCGGAGCTGGCCTTATTCTGACCCTTTCAGGGGGATTTGGGGCAAAAGCTAGCGGGAGCTAACTTCATTCAATGCATTGTGCGTCAGGGCTTGAATCTGGATTCTAGACCTGGGTGGATCTGTGACAAAGCCCAATGGACTAGGCGCTCTGTCTGTTGCGGATCGAGCCCTAATACAAGAGCTAGACCCGATGTATTGTCCCAGTTTTTTGCCCCCATAGCCTGGGATACGGCCACTTCGTCAGTGAGGGGGTAGCTTGGCTTGCAGTTGTAAAAGCCTTCAGGATTTCAGATTTGGGATGGGACTGGCGAGAAATATCTCTGGAGTTCCGGGTGTATTAAATATAACTGGTAGTAATAGTTGGTAGATGCACCCTGACTCATTAATCCCTGGCCTAGGCTGGGGATTTTTTTTGCTTATTAACTGATGACTATCCTAGATAGACTGGCTGTCTCTAGAAGCGCTCTTATGGGACTGTGATCAAAAGGCTCAGGACTGCTTGGAAAGGTTTGCAACTTTCTGATGTTGGCAGGGCCGATCAGAAAAAATCTCAAGCGTTCCGGGTGTAGCGAATAAAACCAGTAGTAATAGTTGGTAGATGCACCCTGACTCATTAATCCCCGGCCTAGGCTGGGGATTTTTTTTGCTCATTTTTCTCGTAGTCTAAGCTTTGTTCGTTTGGGGGACTTGTCATCCTCTGAATCCAGTATTGGCCGCGTTGGGTGCTGGGATTGGAAATGATGCAGAAGCCAGAGCAATTGGAGTTTTACCTTGGCTAGAAGTCCTGGCTAGGCTCTTCTTTGACAATTCCGTTTTGCTTTCCGGATGTATCAAATAAAACTAGTAGTAGTGATTGGTAGATGCACCCTGACTCAATTGAGCCCCGGCTTTCGCTGGGGCTTTTTCTTATTTAAATAGATTGCGAACCCAGGTTCATTTCCGCATTTGTTTGCAATGTTGCGGGTCAGCAGAATTGAGAATTTAGATCCAAGGTCTATTTGGGGCCGATACCAACTGAATGACGAGTCAAGCTTTCTGAGAAGTCAACTCGCCTGGGCTTTATAAAAACGGTGATCTGGCGAGTGAGATAAGAAGCTCAGATTAAACCTAATTTTTCGCTAGATAGAGCTCCTGCAATACCGGGCAACTACGGAAGCCATGAACAGTTTCCTCACTTTCCTGGTTATGAATTCAACTCAAAAGGCTTCTTCTGATTGGATGATGATAGTCGTGGCTTTGTTGGTTGCGACTTTTGTGGGTTCTGTTATGTCTCCCCAGGTAGATTCAGATGCATCTTCAGGCGGGAGCTATGCTGTGGAGCCAGCAATTTGAAACTTGTCCCTGGTTGGACTATTCCTTGAAAATTGACCTGGTTGCGACAGCTTCTGGGTTTGTGTGAGGTCATTTTTACCTATGTGACCTTTCCCCAAACATGCAGGTTGGCGATCTCTCTCAGTCCTAAGGTGATTTTTAGAAATGTTTATCCCAGACAGAGTTCCCTCCTGGGAGGGAGTCAGGGTGGGGTTGCAATGCTTGGGCGCTTCAGCCTTCGCGGACGCACCTCTGCCTCCTCCCTAGAGGAGAATCTGCGTTGGTATATTTCTATTTTGAGAAATCACCTAACCTTGGCTAGAGCATCGTTTGGTGGCTCGAAGGGCGATCGCCTCTGTTACAAATGCCCTTGATTTTGGCTCCTGGGTTTTATTCAATGCTGCACCTTTGCTTGAGCCGCCATCTTGAGCATTGTTGCGATCGCAGAGCATCGGGAAATTACAGATTACGATCTGACTTCGTATACCCGATACCTGGCTCTACCCTGCTCTCACAGCAATGGCTTGAGAATTGGCTAGGGTAGGGCTGGATATAAAACTGCCTTTTCAGGAGAGTTAAAACCATGGCGATTGAACGTACTCGCAGTCGAATGATGTTCCGTCAGGAAGAAATGGTGGAGCTGAAGCAGCAATGTTTCACGATCAGTCGAATTTTTGAGCCTGGCAAATACCTGGCCGGAGAACTGCCCGACGAAGCCTATGACATGGGCTTGGTAGAGGCGCTGCCGTCTGTTCGAGGCAAAAGCGAAGAGCATCCGCCCAAAAACGATGCGCCTGCAGATGATGCGGAGACTTCGACGGGGGATGCTTGAGCGATCGCCCGCTAGGTGTCGTCGTCGAAGTTACTTCCTAGCTCAGCCCTAAGCAGTCCAGCAAGAAGGCATCTTCAAAGGCAATTTCCTTGATGCGCTCATAGCGACCTGAGGCCCCACCATGACCTGCGCCCATGTTGGTTTTCAACAATAGGCGTTGGTCGCCGGTTTTGGTCACCCTGAGTTTTGCAACCCATTTCGCCGGCTCCCAATAGGAGACACGGGGGTCATTGAGGCCCGCTGTGATCAGCAGATTGGGATAATCTTGAGCGACGACGTTGTCGTAGGGCGAGTAGGACTTCATGTATTTGTAGAAATCCGGCTCGTTGGGGTTGCCCCATTCATCCCACTCAATGACCGAAAGGGGTAGATCCGGATCCAGAATTGTGGTGACCACATCGACGAAGGGCACTTGGGCGATCGCACCTTTGAATAATTCGGGCCGCAGATTGACGACGGCTCCCATTAAAAGCCCCCCTGCACTGCCGCCGGAAATGGTTAATTTCTCCGACTGAGTCCAGTTTTCAGCAATTAAGAATTCTGCACAGGCAATGAAGTCTGTGAAGGTGTTGGCTTTATGCAAAAACTTGCCATCCTCATACCACTTGCGACCTAGCTCGCCGCCACCACGAATGTGGGCAATGGCGCAAACGACGCCCCGCTCCAATAGGGAGAGTCGGTAAGTGGAAAAACTGACGGGATAGGGGTAGCCGTAGGAGCCATAGCCCGTGAGGTGCAAAGGATTATTGCCGTTTAGCTCAGTTCCCTTGGGGTAAACCAAGGAAATCGGAACTTGGGTGCCATCAGGCGCGGTTGCCAGGAGGCGTTGGCTTTCATATTGGCTGCGATCGTAGCCCCCAAGAACGGGTTGCTCCTTCTTGAGCTCTCGTTCCTGATTGTCCATGTTGTAATCAAACACCGAGGAGGGTGTGACCATGGAGCTGTAGTGGAAGCGCAGCATGTTGCTCTCGAATTCCGGCATAAAGCCGCCGCCCACGGAGTAGGTGGGTTCGGGGAAATCCAATGGATTGACATCGCCCGTGGAAAGCTTCTGTACCCGAATGGTCGGCAGGCCCTGCTCTCGTTCGTAGATCACCAAATGGTCTGCAAAGAGGTCAATGCCGCTGAGCATGACATCCTCCCGATGGGGAATGATCTCTGTCCATTGATCTTTGCTGGGATTGCTCACGGGAGCAGTCATCAGCTTGAAGTTGATGGCATCGTCATTGGTGACAATATAAAAGCGATTGCCTTCTAGATCGCTTTCCAGACCGGGGTGATGAGCCACACCATATTCCACGCCCTTTTCTCTGGGGTGGATGATGCGGAATTCTCCATCGGGCTTATTGGCATCCAGGAATTGGACTTCCGAAGTGATTTTGCTATCGGCACTGAGCAGGATGAAGGCTTCGCTGCGGGTGGTGCTGAGGTCCAGATAGAAGGCTTCGTCTTTTTCTTCGTAGACCAGCTCATCGTTATGGATTAGGGTGCCGAGCTCGTGTCGCCAGAGCTGGTAGGGGCGGTTGGCTTCGTCGAGGCGGAGGTAAAAGACGGTTTGGTTGTCATTGGCCCAGCAAGCGCCGCCCACATCGGGGATGCTCTCGGGGAAGCGATCGCCGGTCTCAAGATTCAGAAACACCAAGGTGTAGCGTTCGTTGCCCTGGGTGTCGGTGGAGTAAGCGAGGAGTTTGTGGCTGGGACTGACTTCATAGTCGCCCAGAGAGAAGAATTCCAGGCCTTCGGCCAGCAGGTTTTCGTCTAGGAGAATCTCCTCCTCTGCATCTAAGCTGCCTGACTTACGGCAGAGGATACCGTAGGCTTTGCCTTCTTCCGTGCGGGAGTAGTAGTAATAGTCGCCGTAGCGGTAGGGCACTGAGAGATCAGTCTCTTGAATGCGCCCCAGCATTTCGTCATAGAGCTGCTGCTGAAGTGCTTCGGTGTGGGCCGTTTGGGTTTCGGTATAGGTATTTTCTGCTTCGAGGTAGGCAATGACCTCTGGGTTTTCCTTTTCCCGCAACCAGTAGTAGGGATCAATGCGGCGATCGCCATGGGTTACTAGTTCCTGGGGACGAGGCTCAACGATGGGGGGCTTGCTGGGAGATGCAGAGTTCACAGCCGGTTGAGCCGCAGGGGTATCAGTCATGGTCAAGTCTTTGTTTGTCTGGGGGCTAAAACGATCTGAGTAAAATTGTTGGGGTTAATGGAGGTTGCCGTCGCGGTTCCTGGCGGCTCCTGTCCCTAGAGGAAGCCAAAACTGTGTCCCACAAACCAAGCGTAGAGAATAAAGAATAGCCAGCCTTCCCAAATGGTCAGTTCTTGATCCTGAGTGGCAAAGAAGAGGAAAATTGTTGGGGTTCATGGAGGTTGCTGTCGGCTCCTGGCTCTAAAGGAAGCCAAAACTGTGACCCACAAACCAGGCGTAGAGAATAAAGAATAGCCAGCCCTCCCAAATGGTCAGTTCTTGATCCTGAGTGGCAAAGAAGAGCAAAATTGTTCCTGCCACCATGGTTGGCATACTGACTTCCTGCACCAAAGTGGGGACAGGTAGTTCCTGGACCAGGCCAGGCACGCCCATCACCATAAAGGTGTTGAACACATTGGAGCCTAGGACGTTGCCCACAGCCAGTTCTGCTTTGCCCTTTAGGGTGGCGTTGATGGTGACTGCCAGCTCCGGTAGTGAAGTCCCGAAGGCCACGACAGTGACGGCAATGATTTCCTTGCCGACGTTGAGTAGCTCCGAGAGCTTAATGATCGATTCAATGGTGTAGCGCGCACCGATATAGATGAACACCGAGCTGAGGGTGATGATCAGCAACTGCTGAATCAGTGCCTTTCTACTGCGTTCAACCTGAACAGGAAGCTCTTCCTCGGGAGGCTCCGGCGCATCGCCACTGCCTTTCACCGTATAGAAGAGATACATCACATAGCCAACGATGCTGAGGATGGCTTCTCCCATGGTGAAGCGACCATCCGCTCCCTCCAGCGCCAGGATAAAGGCGGAGCCGACAAACAGTGGCAGGTCAACACTGACGAGATCATAGGTAATGCGGATGGGTTGCTTGCCAATGACCGAGGCAATCCCAATAATCAAAAAGATATTGGTGATGTTTGATCCCACGACGTTGCTAACAACAAATTCTGGAGCCCCCTGGGAAATGGACACCAGGGATGAGACCAACTCAGGGATGGAAGTGCCGATCGCCACGATGGTGACGCCGATGATAAAAGCGGGAAGACCGAGGAGAAGACCAATCTTCTCCGCAGCATCGGTAAAAAAGTCTGAGCTCTTTGCCAGGAGGGCGAGGCTCGCCGCAAAGATGAAGGAATACAGCAGGATTTCTTGCATGGGATTAAAACTCCATCACCGCTGAATATCCGTCATGGGCCAGGTCTCGCTTTCTGTGGCAACAGATTGAAGCTGTGAGAAAGAAAGCGGAGGCAATGGAGGACAGTCTAGGAATAAGGTTGACGCCAAACAGTCATTCTGCCACTGGTTTGCGGTTCCGGACAAGCCTCAGCAAGGCGATGTATTGGTTTCTTTAGAAAGACAAATTTTCCCTGAGTCTTTTGTGGCTTAAGGGGTGACGGGAAGTGGCGCAATTAGGGGAGGCGTGCATCCCGCATGACCCAGAAGCCAGTAAGTTTTGAGTGCTCCTTTGCCTTTGATCGTAATCGTGCCCCGTTCTGCCAATTCGTAGTGGTCTTTGAGGTGGGCGTAGGTTTGGCTGGTGACTTGGATGTGGCCGGGTTCGCCATGACTTTCCATGCGGGCAGCCACGTTGACAGCATCGCCCCAGAGGTCATAGATGAACTTTCGGGTGCCGATTACGCCGGCGACGGCAATGCCGGTGTTGATGCCAATGCGCACCTGGCAAGGCTGCCCCTGATCATCGGTGATGTGGGCGATCGCGGCTTGCATATCTAGGGCCATGTCGGCGATGGCTCGGGCATGGTCTGCCCTGGGCAGCGGTAGGCCTGCAGCCACCATGTAGGCATCACCGATGGTTTTGATTTTTTCTAGGCCATGGCGATCGGCGAGGGCATCGAAGCTGGAAAAGATGCTGTTGAGAAATTCCACTAACTCCAGGGGAGCCATGCGATTGGACAAGGGGGTGAAGCCGACGATGTCCGCAAACAGGATGGTGACTTCTTCGAAGAGTTCGGCGATGGTGCCGGGGGATTCTTTCAGCTGAGTAGCGATCGCCCCCGGCAGAATATTGAGCAGCAGCTCTTCTGCCTTGGCCTGCTCTGCTTGCAGGCTTTGGTTGGCGTGAATTAGGGCTTGGGTGCGATCGGCGACGCGCTGTTCCAGGGTGGCAAAGCTTTCCTGGAGCTGAGTGGACATAGTTTCGAAGGATTCTGCGAGGTGATAAACCTCCCGAGCCGAGAATGGATCGACCTGGATATCCTGGTGGAGTTCGCCTGTGGCGATCGCTTGACTGGCTTGGGTCAGTTGTTCCAGGGGGTGGCTGAGCCAGCGGGCAATGCGTAACCCCGCCAAGGTTGTAATTCCCAGGGCGAGGATGGAGAGCAGAATGGTATTCCGGGTGTTGATTCGAATTTGAGTCGTGAAGTCTGCTTCGGGGATGACCACAGCAATGAGCCAGTCCAGGGCTGGGTCATTTTGGAGCGAATGGACTTGGAGGTAATGCCACTGGCCGTTGAGTTTGAACTTGCTCACGATGGACTGCTGGGACAGGCCTTGGAGATCGGGATGGCTGTTCAAAAGCTCCTGGACAGCAGCGCTCGTGATTGCATCTTGGCTCTCGACAGCCGGGAAAAGTTCGCGATCATTACCTTGACCCCGGAAGGGAATTTCGTTCGTGGAGGTTGCCAGAAGCGTTCCCCGTCCTCCGGGCCGACGTTCAATCAGGAAAGCTTGGCCGGTTTGGCCAATCTCCAAATCATGGAGAAAGTCACCCACGCTATTGAGGCGAATGGCACTATTGATGACTGCTAGCAGTTCTTGGCTATCGCTGTCATACACCGGAGTGGCTGATGCCACGAGGAGGGTGTCCTCTAAAAATGAGATGAATACTGAACTCCAGACGGACTGTTCTGCGATGATCGCGTCCTTATACCAAGGGCCTTCGCGGGTATCGGGGGTGGGAAAGCTAACGTCGAGGCTCTGAAGATTGCCTCGGTCGTCAGTGGTATAGGAATGGAAATCGTAGTTGGTGTTCGCATCAATGACATTAATGCGCAGATCTCCATTTTCTAGCTTCTCGCCAGTGCGTTGCTGCCCTGCGGGATTGGTGATTTTGATGAAATTAATATCTGGATTGGTCTGCACTTGCTCCCAGAGCAGCGGCTCCCAGGCGGTTAAATCCTCGAGGGAGAGGTGATCTTGATGGATCAAGATGGCATTGAGCTGGTTGATCTGTTGGGTCGGGGCTAAATAGGCCCGCAAATTCTCATCGATGCGTTGGGAGATCTCTTCGGTGAGTTGTTTCGCTAGGGTCTCAACGGTGCGTTGGCCATTGCGATAGGACAGGTAGCCGATCGCGCCACTGACGGCCAGCATTTGAGCTAGGAAGGGCAAAATAATCAGCGATCGCAATCTCAATCGCCTGAAGGGAAGCGATGAAAAGGGCGCTTTGGACTGGCCCCCTGGGGACACAGTAGGAGCGTTATCGATCATGACGTAGCAAGGATTCAGAGCCTGAGTTAACTTCAGACTACGTCACTTGGCTTAGGAATGTCGTGATGTCGCTCCACGGGTGAGGGGGATCAACCCACATAGCGCTGAAGAAGGACGGGAGTGCAAGGGATGGAGTGATTCCCCTCTTTTGTACAACGTTCGGTAACGTTTTTCGGTTGGCTATTTACTTGGAGACTGGCTCTCTAGGACTGAATGCTAGGCTGGGTCGCGCTAGTGGCGCAACTGCTGGATTCGAGCATCAGCTCGGAGCAGGATTGCCTATGATGAAGTGGTACGAATGAACACCTATGGCCTACGAACCGCTTCACCACAAATATCGTCCCCAAACCTTCCAAGATTTGGTAGGACAAACGGCGATCGCCACAACCCTCTCCAACGCGATTGTCCAACAGCGTATTGCTCCGGCCTATCTCTTCAGCGGTCCGCGCGGAACGGGTAAAACCTCCAGCGCCCGCATTCTGGCCAAGTCCCTCAACTGCCAAACCGGCGACAAACCTACGCCTCAACCCTGCGGTACCTGCGAAGCCTGCCATTCCATCACCACTGGCATTGCCCTGGATGTGATTGAGATTGACGCTGCTAGCAATACTGGTGTGGATAACATTCGAGAGCTGATCGAGAAAGCGCAATTTGCCCCAGTGCAATGTCGCTACAAGGTCTATGTGATCGATGAATGTCACATGCTCAGTACGGCGGCATTTAATGCATTACTTAAGACCCTGGAAGAACCGCCAGAGCGGGTCGTATTTGTCCTGGCAACGACGGATCCCCAGCGAGTCTTGCCGACGATTATTTCTCGCTGCCAGCGCTTTGACTATCGCCGCATTCCCCTAGAGGAAATGGTCGGTCACCTGCGGCACATCGCCGACCAGGAACTGATCGATATTAATGACGATGCTTTGCGGCTGGTGGCCCAGTTGTCCCAGGGGGGATTACGAGATGCGGAGAGTTTGCTGGATCAGCTCAGTTTGCTGCCACCGCCTGTGGCGATCGAAGCCGTTTGGGATTTGGTGGGAGCCGTTCCGGAGCGGGAGCTGTTTACCATCACCCAGGCGATCGCCAGCAACAATGCCGAATCCGTCATTGAGCGAGCCCGGCAATTAATGGATCGGGGCCGCGAACCGCTGGTCGTCTTGCAAAATCTGGCTAGCTTTTACCGTGACCTCCTGGTGGCCAGAACCGCCCCAAAACGCAATGACCTAGTGGCCATTACCCCAGATACCTGGGCCCAAATGACACAGTTTGTTCAGCAACTGGATGTTGCAGCCATTCTCCAAGGTCAGCAGCATTTGCGTAGTAGTGAGGTTCAGCTGAAGAACAGCACCCAGCCGCGCCTGTGGCTTGAGGTCACGCTGATGGGGCTATTGCCAGCCGCCCTCGTTCAGCCCCAGGGGACTGCTATGGCAGTGGCTGCTCCCGTTATTCCGGTGGCTCCTGTTGTTCCAGCAATGGCAGCGCCTCCAGCGGTTCCCCAGGCTCCTAGTATTTCTCCTCCAATCCAGGTTCCGGCTCCCCCGGCACCGCCAGCTGCTATTCAAGGAGCAGCCTCCACTCCTGGAATAGCTGCAGCTCCTCCTACTCCTCCTGCGACGCCCACCTCTCCATCCGTTGCCCCAGTCCAGCCTGCCTCGACTCAACCTGCTCCGGATCCTGGGGCTGAGCCAGCAGCCTCTGCTGGCATAGACTTAGGGCAAATGTGGCAGCAAGTCATTGCCAATGTTGAATATCGCAGCACACAAATGTTGCTGCGCCAACAATCTCAGCTAATGCGTTTTACAGGGACCGTTGCTCACATTGCGGTGACCCAGCAATGGCTTAGCAGCATTCAAACGCGCCAAGCTGCCATTGAAGGCGCTCTGGCCAAGGTCGCAGGGGCACCCGTCAAGATCAAGCTAGATGCCGTTGCTCAAAAGCCTGATGCCCCACCACCAGGAGGCGCTGCTCCTGTCGGGGGAGCTTCTGCAGCAACGGCTCCCCCGGCTCCTCCTACACCTGCTGCAACGCAGCCTGCTGTTTCAGCTTCCTCAGCTCCCCCTCCCGTTCCAGCTGCTCCAGTTCGCCCCCCTGCGCCTGTTCCGGCAGCAGCTCCCCAGACTGCCGCACCCGTTGCTCCTCCAGCTGCCAAGACTTCCCCGGCATCCTCCTCTGCTTCCCCTGGTGAGGTTGCGACTTCAGCAGCTCCCAAGGTCAACGCTGTTTTTGACAAGGCCGCTCCCGAATCGTCTCAGGCTATTTCAGAAGTCCCTGTAGACTCCGCTGTAGTGATGACCAACAATCCTGCGGTCCCTGCTTCACCTGACTCTTCTTTGGCTGAGACCTCACCAGCTTCGGCTTCTATTTCTAGTGAGTCTGAATCCGCCTCCTCAGAGCCCATCCCTACGGATCCAGGACCGATAGAAGATGAGGTTGAAATCTCGATCGATCCCATGGCTGGGCTGATTCCCTTGCCAACCCTTTCGCCGATGACACCCATCGAATCAGCGGTGGCTGGAAATGCAGAAGCTGAAGTCGCTGATTCCCAGGCTCAATTAGCACCCATTGGTGATGCTGCATTGCCTCCAACGATGAAGCATATTTGGGAGGAGGATGAGATTGTTCGTTCTGCCAAGCAGTTAGCGCAGTTCTTTAATGGTGAAGTGGTGCGGGAAGAGGTGCAGGTCGGTGATATTTCAACCCAGGTAC
>CALLPZ010000358.1 GCA_938015405.1 uncultured Pseudanabaenaceae cyanobacterium | reverse complement strand
CGATGACATTAAGCGCATCATCCTGATTGGTGGCTCCACTCGCATTCCAGCAGTGCAAAAAGCCATCAGCCAGTTCTTTGGCGGCAAAGCGCCGGATCGCTCCGTCAATCCTGATGAAGCAGTGGCCCTAGGTGCTGCGATTCAAGGCGGCGTTCTCGGCGGTGAGGTCAAAGACCTACTGCTCCTAGACGTCATTCCCCTATCCTTTGGCCTAGAAACCCTGGGCGGTGTGTTCACCAAGATTATTGAGCGCAACACCACCATCCCAACCAGCAAGGGCAAAGTCTTCTCCACTGCCACCGATGGCCAGACCATGGTTGAAATCCATGTTCTCCAAGGCGAGCGGGCCATGGTGAATGACAACAAGAGTCTGGGACGCTTCCAGCTCACTGGCATTCCCCCAGCTCCCCGCGGCATTCCCCAAATCGAAGTTGCGTTTGAGATCGATGCCAATGGCATTCTCAATGTCACTGGTCGGGACAAGGGCACAGGTCGCGAGCAAAGCATCGGCATCACCAGCACAGGAGGCCTTAATCCTGCGGAAGTGGAGCGGATGCGCAGTGAAGCAGAAGTCTATGCAGAAGAGGACGATCGCCGCGTTGCGATCGCGGAGCTACAGAATACGGCCGAAAGCCTGTTCTACAGCTATGAATCCACCCTGCGGGACAATGTCGAACTGACCAATACCCCGCTCAACGACACTGCAGATGTCAAACGTGCAGAGCTGGAAGCAATGCTCAAACGTCCCGATGCAACCCCGGAAGAAGTCAAAGCTTGCCTGGATGAATTTCAGCAGGCCGTACTTGCCATCGGTGCCTCCATGTATGAGCAGGGACCTGCAGGTTCAACCTCTAGCGACCCGGCTCCCAGCCCAACTCCTCAGGTGGATGTCCCCATGGAAGAAGCACCCACCATTGCAGCAGAAGCCATCAGCGACGATGATTTCTCCTTTGACGAGGATGAAACCATGACCTCTGATTATGAAGCCGTGGAATAAGCTCAGCCATTGCTGAGCACAGCCTTCACGCTCAATTCCCTTTTCCGCCCTCCGCTCTGATCTACCTAGAGCGGAGGGCGGTTCCTGTTAGGGAGAACCGACCCTACAACCGTCACCCTGGGTCTACCAATTGTTGATAAAGTCATAGCGGCGTAATTGCCCCCAACGGACTCTTATATACAACCGTTCTATGGCCCGTGATTTCTACGAAATTTTAGGCGTCGCCCGTGGCGCGGATAAAGATGAGCTGAAACAGGCTTATCGCCGCCTGGCTCGCAAGTATCACCCAGACGTGAACCGCGAAGCGGGAGCAGAAGAGCGCTTCAAGGAAATCAACCGTGCCTATGAGGTTCTGTCTGAACCAGAAACGAGGGCAAACTACGATCGCTTCGGGGAAGCGGGCGTTTCTGGAGCAGCGGGCGGACCCGGTTTCCAAGACTTTGGAGACATGGGCGGTTTCGCCGATATTTTCGAAAGTTTCTTCAGTGGCTTTTCTGGCCAAGGTCAACCCGGTGGCGGTGGCGGTGGGCCCCGCCGTCGAGGCCCCATGCGTGGCGATGACCTGCGCTTAGACCTGCGTCTCGATTTTCGCGAAGCCATCTTCGGCGGCGAAAAAGAAATCAAGATTAATCACCTGGAAACCTGCACCACCTGTAGTGGTAATGGTGCAAAACCAGGTACCAGACCCAAAGCCTGCGGAACCTGTAATGGCTCCGGGCAAGTCCGCCGGGCAACCCGGACCCCCTTCGGCAGCTTTACCCAAGTGTCAGTCTGCCCCGCCTGTGATGGCTCGGGCCAGATGATCGAGGACAAATGCGGTGATTGTGGCGGTTCTGGCCAGAAGCAAGTCCGTAAGAAGCTGAAAATCACGGTTCCCCCTGGTGTAGATAGTGGTACACGCCTAAGAGTCCCCGGCGAAGGCGATGCAGGCCAGCGCAGTGGCCCCACCGGGGATCTTTACGTTTACCTCTACGTCAACGAGGATGCTGAATTCCGTCGCGATGGCATCAACATTTTGTCGGAGCTGAAGGTTAGCTACCTCCAAGCCATCCTTGGGGCAAAAATGGAAGTCAATACAGTTGACGGAACCGCTGAAGTGACGATTCCAGCTGGAACCCAGCCCAATACCGTCCTAACGCTGGAGAATCGTGGGGTGCCCCGTCTCGGCAATTCCGAGAGTCGCGGTGATCACCTGATGACGATAGTCGTCAACATTCCCAAAAAGCTCACCCCAGAAGAGCAAGAGCTACTAGAGAAACTCGCTCACATTCGTGGCGAGGCCACTGGAAAAGGAGGGATCGAAGGATTCCTTGGGGGTCTATTCCGTAGTTAATGCACTTGGCCTTCGCAGTGGGTCAATGTTGAGTGAGGCACTGGTGAGCTCTAGATGCTGGCAAGCTGTTTCAGCGATCTCCAAAGCTCTGCATTCCCCTAGCGATGGTTAATAGCATGTTTGTTTCTGGCCTGGTATTTTATTGCGATGGCGACTTCTTCTGATAGAGCAGCCCCTGATGCCCAGATTGATCTCCGGGGTACTCCTTGCCCTTTAAATTTTGTGCGGACGAAGCTACGGCTAGAACAACTGGAGCCAGGGCAATTGTTGGAAGTCTGGCTCGATGCTGGGGAGCCCGTTGAGCAGGTCCCCGATAGCCTCAAAATGAATGGCTACAACATTGAGACCTTAGCCCCCCAGGACGATTTCTTTCTGCTCCAGGTACGTCGCCCGGTCGAGCAATCTTGATGGAATCGAGCTCGCCTCTCCAGCCCAAGGCAGCAGCGGTCAATCCAACCGCTGTACAACACAGTTCTTTGACTGAAAGCCCTGGCAGCTCAGCCTTATCAGGGGTTGTCGTTGCAGTCCAAGCAAACTACTACAGAGTTCAGCTTGATCAACCCGTCCTAGAAACCAGCGTTCTCCCCCCCAATGCCATGGACTGTGGCAAAGCTCCACAGCCCGATGCCACAATCCATGAGCTACTCTGCCTGCGACGCACTCGCTTAAAGAAACTAGGGCAGAAAATCATGGTGGGCGATCGCGTCCAAGTCGAAGACCCCGATTGGATGGGACGACGCGGTGCAGTCTCGGCAGTGCTACCTCGCCATAGCGAATTAGACAGGCCTCCAGTGGCCAACGCAGACCAAATTCTGCTGATCTTTGCCCAGGAAGAGCCCACGCTCGACCCCCATCAACTCAGCCGTTTTTTAGTCAAAGCAGAGTCTACCCAGCTCAACATCCTGCTGGGACTTAGCAAGAGTGATTTGGTGAGCGAGGGCGTTCGAACCCAATGGCGCGATCGCCTGCAAGCTTGGGGCTACAATCCCTTTTTCCTCAGCCTCTACGCCAACGATGAATTTGAACGACTCAAAATAGAGCTGCAGGGAAAAATCACGATTTTAGCTGGCCCCTCCGGTGTGGGGAAATCCAGCCTGATTAATCGGCTGATTCCAGAGCAGGACCTCCGCGTTGCCAAGGTCTCCGGCAAGCTAGGTCGCGGCCGCCATACCACTCGCCATGTCGAGCTATTCGAGCTACCGGATGGCGGTCTGTTGGCAGATACACCAGGTTTTAATCAACCCCAATTAGACAGTAGCCCTGAGCAATTACCGGGTCTCTTTCCAGAAGTGCGGCAACGCTTGGTCCACCAGCGCTGTCAATTTAGCAACTGCCGCCACCGCATGGAGCCCAACTGTGTCGTACGCGGTGAAAGCCCAGAGGGAGACTGGGAGCGCCATGGAGATTATCTGGTTTATTTGGAAGAGCTGGAAGCATTGCAAGAAAGCCGCGATCGCCAAAGCGACCCTGAGAACGTTCTCAAAGAAAAACGAGATCGCGAAGGACAGGTCACCCTCGAACCCAAACTCGAACAAAAGCGCTATCG
>CALLPZ010000357.1 GCA_938015405.1 uncultured Pseudanabaenaceae cyanobacterium | reverse complement strand
CACAGCTGCCACTGCAACCCCCATTGCTGTGACAACTGAAGTGACCCCATCCAGCACGGATGACTCCCTCAGCAGCCAGCCCCACTACAGCGCCCTCAATCCTCTCTACCAAGAGATTCTCGGACGTGAAGTTGATCCTGCAGGTCTGGCCACCTACGGCAAAAAGCTCGACCAGGGCAAGAGCTTGAGCTGGGTCAGCGATCGCCTACGCAGCAGCAAAGAAGGCGAAGCCGTCGCCATCAAACGCCTCTACCGCGAAGTACTGGGTCGCGAAGCCGATGCAGGCGGCCTGCGCACCTACGGCAAGCGCCTGGCTCGGGGCTGGAACCTCTCCCAGGTTCGTAGCGACTTAGCCAACAGCAAAGAAGCTCGCCAGCGCCTTGCCAACCGCTAAGCACCCAGCCAAAACGTTGAATGCAAAAAAAACATCTGGAGGCGTAGAATTATGCGCTTCCAGATGTGTCACAACAACGTCAAAAGCTGCCCTTCTCGCGCTAGCTCACTCTGGGGAAACCGCTCCCGCATCGCCTGTTCAAACTGCCCCAGCCACTCATCACTGCAAAACGGCCGATGGCGAGCCACCATCAACCGCTTCACCTTGGCCTGCTCCGCCAAATGCAATCCTGCCTGCCAATCTAAATTCACAGCCACAGAATCAAAAGGCTCTCCCAAAGGATGCTGCTGCGCTCGCCAATCATGGTCGGAGTCCGCCGTCCCATAAATCATCAAATCAGCCTGATTTGCCATGGACAGCAAGTCTTCCCATCGCTGATCCGTCTGGGGCAGCTCCATAGCCGTGCTATACACCAAGCTCCACTGCTGCCAGTTAATGCGATAGCCCAACACTGGCTCCATGGGAGACAGACTAAACACTTCCACCGTAATACCGTCCCCCAGGTCAAGAATCTCCCCGGGGTGAATATCCTTAAATTGAAACTCCGCCTTCATATCCCGCAGCGAGACCGCACAATAGGGCCGTCGCATCTGGTCCATCAGCTGCTGCTTGATCGATGCCCCGGTGATCGCCAGCGGTCCATAAATCTCAAAATGGTTATTGGGTTCGAAAGCCGGTAGGAAAAAGGGAAATCCCTGAATGCGATCCCAGTGGGTCCGAGTAAAAAAGATTTGGGCTGATTCTGGCTCTGAATCCACCTGCCCCTGGCTAAGGCTTTGGCCCAAGGAACATAACCCACTACCTCCATCGAAAATGAGACGGCGATCGCCGAGGCAAATCTCAATGGAAGTGGTGTGCCCACCATAGCGGTATTGATTTTTTTCTAGAGAAGGGAAATTTCCCCGAACGCCCCAACACCGAACAGTCGGCATGGGATGTAACGGCTCTAGGCCTGTCTGCTGCGGACTTGATTGCAGGGTCGTAGCAATCGCGACCGACCGAGAACCCTGACTTGCATCGTCGGATGGGGAGTACCAATCTGACATGACGGGGAATGACCGGCCATCGGCTGAAATAAACGTAGAAACGCAAGAGCTGCTCGCAAATTTGAAGGGAAAGGCTCAGAGAACCAACTTCAAAACCTGCAAACAGCCTCTACGCACTGAAAATAGATTACTGCTTTCAAGGGGGTTTCGCTACATTCTTTACCCAATTAATTAAGGGGTTACTGAATCTAATGACGCCAGCTTTACATACCCATGAGCCTTCGCCCATGATGCCTGTTACCAACGGGTTGCCCCCAATCTAAGCAATCACCTATGGCTTACTTGTGAGCTTTCACACACTCTTCTACGAGTGCTGCGACCTGGTCAGCATCTTTCCAGCCCAGAATCTCAGTCTCTTTCTTTTCGAGGTTCTTGTAGGTGCGGAAGAATTCAGCCACTTCTTCCAAACGGTGGGGGTCGAAGTCCTTAAGGGAATGGACGTTAGCATAACGAGGATCCTCTGCAGGAACGCAGAGTAGCTTCTCATCGCGATCGCCACCGTCAATCATTTCCAACATGCCGATGGGGCGAGCGGTGATCACACAGCCAGGGAAAGTGGGCTGATCCATCACCACAATGCCGTCTAGGGGATCCCCATCGTCCGCCAAGGTGTTGGGAATGAAGCCGTAATCGTAGGGGTAGTGCACCGATGCAAACAGCACACGATCCAAAGCCATGGCATTCAGATCTTTGTCAAACTCGTACTTATTCTTGCTTCCTGCAGGAATTTCCACCAAAACATTGACCAAACCGGGCTTCGGCTGGGCAGGAATACGAGATAAATCCACTGGGTTTCTCCAAGCTGTTCCACGTCATAGGCAGAAAGCACAGGCCGACCCGTATGGGCATGGCCCACCATCGTCCTATGCTTTCTATCCAGACCGCATTTTACAGCGATTTGTCCAGAGCCCGGACTGCAAACTGCTCAAAGAGCTGCCAAAGCACTCTTCAGTCAGTCAAGTCGCCCCCATAAACTCAATCATCTCTGGCTCTAGAGCATGACCTTGAGCACAGAACTCATTCCCGAAACACCCGAGGAGAAACAGACGTTGAAGCTGTGGTGCTAGAAGCTGGCCCAGAGATAGACGTAGGCGCTTCCGGCGCATAGCGAAAAACAGTGCTCAATGGAAAAACCAACGTGATCACGGCAATAAGGATCCCAACAAAATCAACCAGCTTCGGGTGAGGGTGATCGTCGGCGTCAGTCGGGTGACTATTAGGGTCCATGATGATGAGTAGGGTTTACGGTGGTTGAAATCAATCAAATCTAAGGATTGTCACACCACCAATCGAAAGATAGAAACTTCTTAAGAAGTTCTGCCTACATCCTAGCAAGTTTATGAGCCCAAGTCAGTGGGGAGAATTTCTGAATTGTCAAGCTG
>CALLPZ010000356.1 GCA_938015405.1 uncultured Pseudanabaenaceae cyanobacterium | reverse complement strand
TTTGCGAACGGCATGGTGATGAGCACCAGCTTTGGGATTCAATCCGCCGTTATGTTGCATTTGGTCACGACGGTTGCTCCCAATACGCCCATTATTTGGGTGGACACGGGCTATCTTCCAGCAGAGACCTATCGCTTTGCGGATCAGCTCACCCAGCGGCTCAATCTCAATCTCAAGGTATTCCAGTCCCCCATGTCTCCTGCCCACATGGAAGCCCGTCACGGGCGTTTGTGGGAGCAAGGCACGGTGGAGGCGTTGAATCAGTATGCTCAGATCCGTAAGGTGGAGCCGATGCAGCGAGCCCTCCGGGAGCTGAATGCCAAGGCCTGGCTCGCAGGACTGCGTGCCAAGCAAACCGAGCATCGCAATGGCCTCCAGCGCATCGGCCTCCAGAATGGGATTTACAAGCTGTTGCCTATCTTGAAATGGACGTCGCAGGATGTCTATGCCTATTTGACCAAGCATGATTTGCCCTACCATCCCTACTTTGATCAGGGATATGTCACGGTGGGAGATTGGCATTCCAGTCGGCCTCTAAGTGCGACAGATACCAATGAACGGGACACTCGTTTCCAAGGGCTCAAACAGGAATGTGGGATTCATTTGCCCCAAACCCCGGAAGAGGCAGAGAGTTTGAACTCCAGTTCCCTTTAGATTGGGACTGCAGGGCGGTGATGGTTTATTCATACAGATAAACTGCGCCTAAATACTCGGCTAGTTTGTCTAGCAACAGTTCTCGGCGGCAAGGCTTGGTGAGAAAGTCATTGCAGCCTGCGGCTAGGCTGCGGGTGCGATCTTCTTCCCAGGCGCTTGCGGTGAGGGCGATGATCGTGGGCTGACTGACCGGAATTTGAGGATTGTGGGCTTGTCGCCGAATCCACTGGGTTGCTTCCTCTCCATTCATGACGGGCATTTGCATATCCATCAAAATTGCCTGAGGTTGCCATTGTTGCCAGGCTTCAATCGCTTCCTTACCGTTGGCTGCTTCCTTGATTTCAAACCCAAGGGGGCGGAGGCTTTTGACCATCAATAGCCGATTGAGATTATTGTCTTCTACGACTAGTATGCGGTAGCTCGGCTGGCCGGGGGCTAGGGCGATCGCTTGGCGTTCTTGGGACTTGCTGGAGCCAGTCTGACTTTTAATGGTTTCCTGGGATGCCATCTCAAAGTCAAGGCTAAATCGGCAGCAGGTCCCCACACCGACTTGACTCTCTAGGGTCAGTTTCCCACCCATCAGAGCGACCAGTTGTTGACTAATGGGTAGCCCCAGGCCGGTCCCTTCCTGGACATTGGTCTGAACTTTGCCTTGGGTGAAAATATCAAACAGTTGCTCAATGTCTTCACTGTGGATGCCGTAGCCCGTATCTTCCACTTCAAACTGAATGTGGCAGCTTGCAAGGGCAGGGTCTACGGATTTCTGCTTCACCCGAAGAAAGACCTGCCCCTGGTCTGTGAACTTAATCGCATTTCCCAGAAGATTAATCAGGACTTGGCGGAGCTTTGCTTCGTCTGCTTCAATTTCTGCGGGTAACGTGGCACTGAGGTCGAGGCTGAAGTGGAGTCCTTTGGCGGTCGCCTTGAGGGCAAAGAGGCGGTGCAGATCTTCCAGCATCGGCTGTAACGCGAAGCGAGAAGGATTCAAACGAATTTGACCCGATTCAATTTTTGATAGGCTGAGCACGTCATTGACGAGCTCCAGCAGGTGCTCACCACTTGCATCGATGATGTTGACATATTCCTGGAATTTGGGAGCTAACTGCTGGTCCCCTTTCATCAATTGGGTAAAGCCAAAAATGGCATTTAAAGGGGTGCGTAGTTCATGGCTCATGCGAGAGAGAAATAGACTTTTTGCCTGGTTGGCAGATTCCGCGACTTCCTTGGCGGTGGTGAGTTCGGCGGTACGCTGAATGACCCGATCTTCTAGCTGGCTATTGGCTAATTTGAGGGCCATAAATGAGCTCTCTAATTGCTCTGCCATGTCATTGAAAGACTGAGCGAGGTTCTCAAGCTCATGAATCCCTTTAACGCTCACCCGCTGTTCTAAATTTCCCTGTGAAATGGCTCGGCTGGCCTGGTTCAGTCGCAGAATTGGGTTGGTGATCCATCGTGCGGTTAGAATTCCAAGCAGGCTGGCAATGAGCAACGCCATGCCACACAGCAGCAGCGTGACTCGCTGGTTGTGTTGGATGGTGGCCATAAATTCCGCTTCGGGGACGACGACAATGACGAGCCAGTCCAGACCGAAGCGATCGCCAAAGGGGGTCACCTGTAAAAACTGACGCCCCGAGTAGTCCCCATTTTGGAGCTTGAACTGAAGTTGGGCAGGCTCCGTAATGGCTGCCATAGTGCCAAAGCTCTGCAGTAACTGCTGGGTGGAGGAGCGCACCAAGGGATCTTGACTGTCTAGACCATGCTTGCGCCCCGGAACTTCCTCAGAGGCTTGACCCTCCAGTAAGAGCCTTTCTGTCGTGGAGGAGGCCACGAGAAGCCCGGAGCGTTCCAAAATAAAGCTTTGGCCAGAGCGGCCCATGGTCAGCTTTTGGAGGAACTGGCTGATTTGGGACAGGAGTAGATCAACTGAGAGAACCCCTTGTAGTTCCCCAGCTTCATCGTAGAGAGGCTGACTGGCTGGAATGGCGATCGCCTGTTCGGCAAAATACAAGTACATCTCGCCCCAGGTCGATGTGCCTGCTTCGACTGCTGCGGTGTACCAAGGGCGAACTCTTGCATCATAGCCAGGGGTGCTGCTGATGAGCTGACCTCGCTCTCCTTGGGGGGTGGCCGAAAAAATTTGATAGTCCCCAGCCCTAAAGTTCTTGGTGACCTCAATAACTAAGCTGCCATCGGACTTGCGGCCTGGTGAAATCAGCCCTCCATCAACGTTGCCCATGTAGATGTAGCTGACCGAATCAAAATCCTGAGTTTGCAGGGCAAAGTGCCGCTCAATGCCCTGGGGGTTGTCGACACTTAGTTCACCCAATTGAAAAGCATGGGCATTGAGCTGGTTAATCAGCCGGGGCACATCCAAGTAAAAATCTAAACGCTGCTCGATGCTCTTCGTCGTTTCATTGCGTAACTGGGCTGCCACTTCATTGACAGCCTGCTGGCCATTCCGTAGGGATAACCAACCTGTGAGACCAACGGCAGTAAAAATTTGCAGCACAAAGGGAACCACCAAGATGTAGCGCAAGGAGACTTGCCCTAGCCCTTGGAAGATGGAACTCGAAAGCTGATGATGCCAGCGCTTCACTGCGTTACCCCAGGTCAAACTGAAGCCATTTGCCTGAAAAAGACAACTTTTATTACCTCTATCCCACCATAAAACCTCGTGGGATTTACAGGGAGAAGGTTCTATCTGCTGTGGGGCAGCAGTCGCGGTGGAAAGAAGGCTGTGTCTTTGAGAAAGGCTGTTGCAGAAGAAACTGCTACTGTCGAAGACAAGCCCATTGAGCATTCCCATTGAATACTGGATATGCCTGGGGGAGGAAACTTGGGGATTGCCCTTCCGACATGCTTTTCAGGTTCGTTTACTCATCGTCATCCCAGTAAAAACGATAGAACAGCTCGGCATCCTCAAAGTCGTGCTCGTGGGTCACGTGGTGAATCCAGCGTTCATCGATCAACCGTTGCCCCAAGCGTAAGGCTCCCTCCGCTGATAGACCAAAGTTTTCCATGAGCCAAGCTTGGGCTTCTTGGCCTAAGAAACATCGGGGGTAGGTTTTTAGCTTATAGCGGCGGTCCTTAATCAGTACGCCATTGACATCTCGCATGCGGGAAACCAGCTCTTCCAGCTCAAGCTGGTAAATAGGGTCCTCCTCTGGAGCCACCTCATTGGTGCGAAATAGCCCCCGATCTTCCCCCCAAACGCTATGAATAGCCTCTTCAGCCACCACTAACACGAGGTATTTGCCTGATGTCTCTCGATGGATGCGACGGGCCATTGTGAGCGCTTCACTGACATCGGGGCCTGGAAACTGCTTGAGTCTACGGAACAGTTTGTTGTTATAAATAACGCCAGGAAAAGCATGAAGCTTGCCCGCTTTTCGCTTCATAACGCGGCAGGGCTCGACCTGGCTTTCTTGTAAAATCAGCACAGTTGATACTCCAACAGTTAGGGGTTTGCGGTTAAGGCGTTAGGTGGGCGTAACAGTCATCGCAGTAACTGTTGGAACGATCAGCCGTTGTGCCAGAAGTGGTGCTGTGATGGGTGGCATAAGGGGACTCCGTAGTTGAGCCAAGGGGTCATATAGAGCTGACTTGGCTGCAATATGTTCACTTTGCAGGGTTGGTCTGAAATAGCAGTGAACCTTCTCTGAGCCTTTTGAAGTAGTTTGCTGAGAATTCCCTGGGTGAGGCAGAGGGAGTCCCATAAAAAGAGCCTAAACACTCAGGTCCTGTTCAGGCTTCATTGGCCCAGATCAGGGGTAGAGAAATTGTCATTGCTCCAATCAGTGCGAGTTTTGCTCACAGCATCGCAGCCCTTTTCGCTGACTGCTTAAACATCCTTGGCTCGGACTAGGCGTAGAAGGAAAGGCTCTGCATCGGTGAGGACTTTGGTGTCTTGCAGGGTTAAGGCGGTAATCATGGTGCCTTGGAGCGTGCTGATAATGTGCCTGGCTAAGACTTCTGCGGCTTGGCGATCGCTGGGCGAGCTTCCAGCGCCATTGCCACTCGCCTCACTGTTGGCCAGGAGAGCCGTAGCCGTCCAATGAATCATTTGCTCAAAAAACTTACCCACAGCCTGGCAAACCACAGGCGGCAAATCTAAGCTCTCCGCACCTAACACGCAGCAGAGACAGGGCACTTCCTCGTGGATTAGGGCATGTTGATAAGCTGCACAGAGCTTTTGAACTCGGGTTTCAGCGGAGTCTGCCGGATCATCCGCTTGCCCCAAAAAGGCTAAGAGTTTTGCGGTGTAACGTTCGACAACGGCCCGCCCTAAATCCGCTTTTTGAGGGAAATGATAATGGACACTAGAGGCTTTGATACCCACGGCAGCAGCTAAGTCACGGTAGCTCACCGCATCAAAGCCACCCTGGCGCATGCGAAGCTCTGCAGCGTTGAGGATTTCATTCGCCTTTGCTGAATATTGTTGCTCCGCCATGTCGTGCCTCAACAAACTGATTTCATCATCTAACGAACGTTAGGTATTGACAAATGCAGTTCGCTCTCAGACTATGGATTTAT
>CALLPZ010000355.1 GCA_938015405.1 uncultured Pseudanabaenaceae cyanobacterium | reverse complement strand
TCGCGGCCGAGGAACATGTTGCCCCCCTGCTGGCGACCCAAGGCCACAGGACCCAGGCGCTCACTCATGCCAAAGCGAGTAATCATTTGACGGGCATCACGGGCCACCTGCTGGAGGTCGCTAGAAGCACCAGTGGTGACTTCATCAATGCCGTAAATGATTTCCTCTGCAACCCGGCCACCCAGTGCAACTGCCATGCGGTTGCGTAGATAAGCGCGGGAGTAGAGGCCAGACTCCAAACGGTCTTCGCTGGGGGTGAACCAGGTCAAACCGCCAGCACGGCCACGAGGAATGATGCTGATTTTCTGCACAGCGTCGTAATCAGGCATCAGGGCACCAACCAGGGCGTGACCCGCTTCGTGGTAAGCCACAAGCTCTTTGCGGCGCTCGCTCATGACGCGGTCTTTCTTCTCAGGACCTGCCATAACACGGTCAATCGCATCATTGACTTCGTCCATAGAGACTTCAGTCAAGTTGCGACGAGCAGCGAGGATCGCGGCTTCGTTCAACAGGTTGGACAAGTCAGCACCGGTAAACCCAGGGGTCCGGCGAGCAATCTTGTCTAGATCCACATCGGGGGACACGGTCTTGCCACGAGCATGGACGTTCAGGATTTCCAAACGACCGCTGTAATCGGGGCGATCCACTACAACCTGGCGGTCAAAGCGACCGGGACGCAGTAGAGCGGAGTCCAGAACGTCGGGGCGGTTGGTTGCAGCAATCAAGATGATGCCAGTGTTGCCCTCGAAGCCATCCATTTCGGTCAGCAACTGGTTGAGGGTTTGCTCACGCTCATCATTGCCGCCGCCGAGACCGGCACCACGTTGACGACCCACAGCATCAATCTCGTCGATAAAGACGATGCAAGGGGCATTGGTCTTAGCCTGTTCGAACAGGTCACGGACACGGGATGCACCCACACCCACAAACATTTCAACAAACTCAGAACCAGAGATGGAGAAGAAGGGAACGCCTGCTTCACCCGCAACAGCACGGGCTAGAAGGGTTTTACCAGTACCCGGAGGGCCAACCAGCAGAACGCCTTTGGGAATCTTGGCGCCTACAGCGGTGAATCGCTCAGCGTTCTTGAGGAAGTCAACGACCTCGGTTAGCTCTAGCTTGGCTTGGTCAATACCAGCCACATCACCAAATGTAACTTGGGTTTGAGGTTCCATCTGTACCCGAGCCTTGGACTTGCCAAAGTTCATGGCCTGGTTGCCAGGACCATTTTGGGCACGGCGAAGTAGGAAGAACAGACCAACCAACAACAGGAAAGGCAGGATGAAGCTGCCAGCGGTTCTGAAGAGAACGTTGTCAGTGCCACTGGGGCTGATGGCAACATCAACTTTCTTCTCACTTAGCAGGTTATAAATCTGCTTGTCGTCGGGAGGTAAGTTGACATCAAAGAGACTGCCATCTTCCATCTTGACCGTGGCTTGAGCCTGGTCTTGGACAATGGTGACTCGGGCGACGTCATTGGAATTGACGCGGTTAATAAATTCGCTGTAGCGCAGCTGATCCTTCTGGCTACCTTGCTGTGAGCCATCAATAAATGAGGTCAGCAGTGCAATTACCACCAGTACGAGCAAGGCATATAGCCCTGCATTTCTCCATCCCTTCTTCACGGGCGTTGTCTCCCCTTGGTTGGTATCTGGGTGTTGCTATACCCAATTTAAATCTTATGTTCACTAATCTTAACGCAGATCTCAGCGACGCGCCGCTGCTTCCCATTTACGTCATCCCACACCGTAGGAATAACGAAAGGTTGCCCAGGCTTTGGTGTTTAAACAGTAGTAGTCCTCTTCGGGGGGTAAAACCGGAGCAATACTATTACTCGCGAGTTGAAGATCGCCGAGTAGGGCTTGGGCGAGTTCAAATGGCGTTCTTAGACGCTGGAGGCGTTGAGCCTCGACGAGGTCTTGCTTCTGGGCGGAGAGTAAAGAATAGGCTTGATTGAAGGGAGCTGCGATCGCCACGACATAGAGACTCGTCAGGCCCTTCTGGCTCTCCACCGGCCATTCCCCCTTAATACTGTGGCCTGGAGCAATGGGCTCGTTGAAGTTGTTACCACTGGTGATTGTGGCCTTGCGACTAATGGGCGTTGCAGGTTTGCCCTCGGTATTACCTTCCGGAGTGGGATTGAAGGGCATAAGCCACTGCCCCAAGCTATTGACCCCGAGGACCATGACGTAGATGGGGTTATCCCCCTGGTTCTTGAAGGTATATCGAACTTGATCTCCGGCTGCGAGCTGAGCCACAGGGATCGGTTGTGCATCGCCACTGTGGCCCTGGGCAATCCGTAAGGCGATCTCTTCTGGCTTGCCACCTTTTACAGAGCGTAGGGTTTCCCAGCGGACTTCGAGGGGGAGGTCGGAGCTGGCGGTGTTCTCCAGGAGCTGCAATGCTTTCTCAGCCCGAAGAGTTTCCAAGTAGGGCTGGAGCCGCTGAATCGATGTTTTCACGGCTTCGGCGGTGGCACTTACCGTGGCAGGCAATGTGCGTTGGTTGAGGAGTAATAATCCATACTTGGTCTCGGACAGGTCCGGGACTCGCTTAGGGGCATTGCCATCGGGGGATTGCTCGGTTGCCATGTCGGAGTTTTTGGGCGAGCTGGCAACTACGTTTTCTGCAGGGTCAACGACTCGTCCAAAGACGTAGTCTGTGGGGCTGGTGGAAGAGGTGACCGAGACATTGGGGATTGAGGTTATGGCACTGGTCGCATCGACTCGTTCCACACGGTTGAAGCGATCGTCCAGCCCGACCTGGATAGACAGATCGCGAGGAATGATGCGGAGCTGCTCTTGAATGGGGTGATGGAGTTTGGCACCGCTTTGAGAGACGGATGTTTTTGAACTACCTACTCCATTGCTAGGTTGGGCTGCATTGTTCGAGGGGCTTGTCTCGTTCGACGAGACGGAGCCTGGAGATGGCTGGGGTGAGCTGCCCTCAGCTGGAGGAGCTTCTGTCGCCGATTTGGATTTTGCGGCCTGGGAAGACGTGGGTGATGAGCTGGGTATGGGAGCAATTAGGTCTTTGGAACGCAGTGGTATAGCATCGGCCACCATACCGTCCCGGTCTTGAATGCGGAAGTAGCTGGGCACAGCGTTTCTATTCAGCAGACTATCGCTGTCTAAACGAACGACAGCTCCAACCTCACAATGGGCTAGCGCCTCCGCAGAGTAGCCCCCCAGCCACAAACTGACTGAGCCGTCCCGTTTGACTGAAGTCACTGCTCCGGCACTGCCATAGGGGAATAGCCCTGTGAGGCCAAGCTTGGTGAATTGTCGCCCCTGGAGTCGAGCATTGGACAGTTGAGGCTGTTGATCTAAACCGAGGCTTTGTTGAAGTCGGGCGGTTGCACCTTCCAGGGCATTGCCCAGGGTTTTATTGGCCGCAGATTGCCAGAGCTGTTGGGTTAGGCAATAGGTGAGTAGACCCACTGGCCCGGCCTGACTCTCAAATTCCACAGCCACATCTCGTAGCTGACTGGCGCGTAGGATGACTGCGCTATTTTCTTTGCTGCTGCCTTTTTCCTGGAGTGCGGCTTCTCGCTGGGCGTCTAATTCGACCTGCAGACTGTCGAAGGGAGCCGGGGGCGGGCTGGGGCGCGATCGCGCTCTTAAAGCAGTGGAGTTGACGCTGAGGGTTGGCAAGGCGTAGCTCGTATCGAGTACGGCTAGGACGCGATCGCTGGGCAATGCTGTCAATAAACTGAGCAAACTCTCTTCGGGCCAGTCTGAAAGCTGTTGATCACTATCGCAACTGTCATGGAGGACGAGGGTGCGCTGGGAATTCCCCCCTTCACTCGTGCTGACGGTGCTGCCATAACCACTGAAGTGAAATAAGGCCGTATCATTGGGTCCCATCCGGTTGAGGAGATGGTCAATGACGGCACCTTGTACTTTGCTGCGAGTGGCTTGGCGATTGCTCAGCGTGAGGATGTTCTCTGGGGCAAAGCCGAAGCGATGAATCAGCAGTTGACGTTGCAGTTCTAAATCATTGACACAGCCCCTTAGTTTGGGGCAATCGTCGGCATCACCGCCGTAATGATTGATGCCCACAAGGAGGGCCAACTTATTGTCAGCGGGGGCTGCGAGCAGCTCGCCAGAGTGTTTACTTGTCTGGGACCAGCTCGGACCACCCAATGCCCAGCCTGCCAGGGTCACTGCCGATGCCTTGAGCAGCGATCGCCGCTTAAATCCCATGGAATATCCTAATGATGCTTCCCCGCTTCAAGGCCCCTGGGGATGATTCGGAGGGCCGGTCACTTGGACCGCCTCCATCATACAAATTTAGGTTGAAATTCGACTGTAGTCAGGAGTTACAGAACTGTAAAGTTTTTCATTACGAGGCGATATTGGCTCTGTTCAGTTCTGTCGAATCCTCTCAAGTTGAGACATGAACCCAAAAAACAAAGCCAAAGGCAGCCCTGTGCTTGCCTTTGGCTTTGTCTGGAGGAAGATGCTATGGCATGAACCTCTGTTGATCGAACTTACTTGTCGTGCATGGCACGGGCTAGCTCAGCTGCAACCTTGGGGCGAGAGAACTCTGGGGGAGGCATTTCGCCAGCGCGTAGCAAGGCACGTACCTTGGTGCCGGAGAGGTGGATCCGCTCTTCAGCTGTGCTAGGACTGGTTTTGCTGGTGGCCATACCCTCAGTGCGGGTGCAGTAGAACGCATGCTCAAACTTCATGGGTGTAATACCCAGTTCGCCGGGCTCAAACTGATCAAAGATCTTTTGAGCATCGTAGGTGCCGTAGTAGTCACCAACGCCAGCATGGTCACGGCCCACGATGAAGTGGGTGCAGCCATAGTTCTTACGAATGAGCGCGTGGAAGATGGCTTCCCGAGGACCGGCATAGCGCATGGCCGAGGGGTTGATCGCGAGGATCACCCGTTCCTTGGGGAAATAGTTCTCCATCATGATCTCGTAGCAGCGCATGCGCACATCAGCGGGGATGTCGTCGCTCTTGGTTGCGCCAACGAGGGGATGAAGGAAAAGACCATCGACGGTCTCCAAAGCACATTTGATGATGTACTCGTGGGCACGGTGGATGGGATTGCGGGTTTGGAAACCAACAACGGTTTGCCAGCCACGCTCGCGGAACTGCTTGCGAGACTCCGCAGGATCAATTTGGTAGGCGGGGAAAAGGGGATGGTCATCGCGCTCTAGCAACCACACTGGGCCTGCCAAGTTGATGTCACCTTGTTGGTAGACCACAGCAACGCCAGGGTGCTTGTCTTCTTCGGTGCCGTAGACGTTCTTGGCTTCTTTCTTTTTGTCGTAGCTATATTTCTCGGTTAGCTCCAAGACCCCGACGAAGCGGCCGGTTTCATCGTCCAGGCGTACCAGGCTGCCTTCGCCAAGGGGAGCTGCAATCTCTTCGCTAACGGAAAGCGTGACGGGAACGGACCAAGGGAGGCCACTGGCTAGACGCATGTCTGTGACGACAGGCTCATAGTCTGCTTTACCCATGAAGCCTTCGATGGGGCTAAAGCCACCAATGGCAATCATGACGAGGTCAGAGACAGCTCGCTTATCAAGCTGAACCCGAGGCAGGCTATCAGCCTGGGCAAGAAAAGTTTTTTTCTGCTCCTCACTGGCGAGGCGGTTGATGAGTGTTCCGCCGTGGGGGGCGATGCCGTCTTGTTGCTGAGTCAATGTAGGTTTACTCCCTTGCTTGCGTCCAGTGTTCAATCCTAGCCTGAGGGGTGGTCTTAACCAAAGTACACATAAGAAAAGAGCCCTCTCAGTGAAAGGGCTCCCTTATACGTTAATGAACGTTGACGAGCTTGGGGCGATGCCCTGCTGTCTGATTTGAAGCGATCGCTAAATTATGCTTCTTCGACAACGCCGTAGAAGACGCCACGGATTTTCACGTCAACAGCAGCTTTGCCACCCATGTCGGTGTCAGAAGGCTGAACGCATTCGAAAATGCCGGAAATCTCGCCAGTGCCGCTGTCAACTTTAGAAACCAGCATGGACATGTGACCGGTGCCATTCACGTAGCGCTTCACGTTTTCCTTGCGGATAGACTCATCGTCACCCATGGAAGGAATCGCCACAGCACTTTCGTAACCGGTGGTCAGGCCACGACCCTTGGGGTCCAGGAAGTTAGAGGTGCGGTAGGAAGGCACGCGGTAGTCGCCTTCAAAGTCCGTTGAGGTGGTGATTGCGCTGGTGGCTTCACCCGTCGTGGCCTTGAGGCCCTTGATGCTGAACAGGAAGGGATATTCCTCACCAGCAGGCAGAAGCACCGTATTGGGCTGGAAGTCCATACCTTCTTTCTCGACGAAGGTTAGCGTTCCATCGCTATTGAACTCAAGAGGACCCTGAACTTGGTCCAGGCTGGAGGTGTAGCGTGTCAGGCTCTTGCCTTCGACAAACTTCGCCTTAGCACGCTTACTAGCAGGCTCTTGCTTAACGAAATACTCCAGAGGCTCAACACAAAGAGATGTCAGCTCATAGGAGGTTCCATTCTCCAGGGGAATAGACCCGCGTACCGTTTGCTCGATCGTTGGGCACTTGTTGGCCAAACCTGTGTTGACGATGTCGTCGTAGGTGTAGTCAAAGACTCGAGGAGCTGCTTGGGCAGCATCGCTCAAGAGAGTGACTGCAAATAGACATAGGGCGCAAACTGCCCCGATAAAAGCTCGAAACCGCATATTAGACCTCAAAAGATCGCTTGTTGATATCAAACCCTGTAATGGCTAAATGGGCGATCGCGCAGCAGACCCTTGGCGAGATGACTCATCCCTAGCCTCTGCTTCACACCCGACCCAAAAATGGGATGTAAATGATCTAATTCTCTATGATCACCGGACGTTTGAATTACTCCTTGTGGAATTCTACCGAATGGTGAGATCTCTCTAAAATTTGACCTTGGGTTACGATAGTTTCGCTTTAAACGTCGTGTAACCCGTAATGCCCGAGGATAACGTCAGTCCAAGCCCAGAATTTGAGGCCCTGGCTCAGTCCGTTCGTGACCTAGCTGAAGCCCGCGATGGGGACGTGGAAGCCTTGCTGAGTCTGCTTCGGCTGTTAGAACAACTGCATCGTGAAATCGAGGATGGCCCCTTCAGACGGGCCTTGCCTACCAATCGCCAAGCGCTCTATCGGCTCCTTCAAGACATGGAGCGAGCGGGAGGATGGCCTTATATTCCCCGCCTGCGGCTGCGCTCGATTATGCATTGGATTGAGGAGTTGGAAGATCCCGAAGATGAGCCTCTCGAGGAGGTTTAGGCATCTCTCAATAGCTTTTATTTCAAATTATTAAGTTGACTCTCAGTTTGATGAGTTCACCGCGCCTTGATGGCTGTCGGAGAGGTTGTCCGCCAGTACTGAAAGAGCCTGGATAGAGGTGTATCCCTACCTCTGTCCAGGCTCTTTTCCGTGATTGGGTTTGGCGCAAGAGCACCTTATTTATTGGCCACTGCCAAAGCTGCGGAGAAGCTTGGGGAGGTCCTGGAATTCTTTGGAGGCTTTCAGCAGGGCTCCCACATTGACACGCATCTCTGTGGGGTAACGGCGGAGCATTTCCACTGCGCTGATTTTTCCATCATCAGCGAGAGACAGAATAATCGCTGCACGAAGGGCTTGGGCTCCTGCTTGACCGGATGAGCGAGGCGCAATAATTTGTCCCAGCTTGTTGAGTACACTCTCGCCCAGGCTGCTGTTGAGGAGTTGGTCGGCTTGGATAACGCTGAAGGGGATTTCCATTCCTAGGAGGACCCCAGCTTGTTCACTGCTTTGACCAGCAAAGCGTAGGACTGTGCGCAGATCGCCTTTGGCTGCCTGACCGCTGCTTAGGGCTTCAATATCACTGACAGAAATGGAACGGTTAATTGGCCCGACGATGAGGGTGAGGTTTTCTGCAGAGCGCGCGATATTGCCGCTGAGCAGGATGCCTAGGCCAGCGCTGAGGCCTAGAGCAAGATGAATCGGTCGCTGAAAAGCTCGCTTCATGCTGAATTGTTTGGTCAGGATTGCTTTCTCAGTATGCCCGGTGAATTCAGGATTGTTGTGAGGGGCAAGGGATTTATCGTTTCTGGGATAGATATGAGGCGTTGGATCGGAATGCTTTTCCTGCCGGGAGTTTACTGCGAGCCTGGTGCTAAAGCTGGAGGATTGCGTCGTAAATGCGGTGGGCCATCGTTAGTTTGCTGCTGGGAGGAAGGGGGACTGGCTTGTCTTGGGCGGTGATAAAGAGGCCGTTGTTGCGATCGCTGCCAAAGCCTGAATTTGCTTGGTCTACCGGATTCGCAACGATGGCATCCAGGCCTTTGCGGTGAAGTTTGGCTTGGGCCGGTGGCATGATGTCGCCGGTTTGGGCGGCAAAGCCAATAATTTTTTGCTGAGGCTGTTTTTGCTTTGAGATGGCAGCGACGAGATCTGGGACGGCAGTCAGGGGCAGCGGATTGGGCAGTTCTGACTTGGGGAGCTTGTGGGGATAGTGACTCGCTGGGGTTAGGTCTGCCACAGCGGCGGCCATGAGGAGCCAGTCCTGCTGGGGCCAGGCTGATTCTAGGGCTTGTTGCATCTCGGCAGCACGGGTAACGGGGAGGCGGTGGAGGTTGGCTGCGACCTCTACATCTTTGCTGTGCATTGGGCCGTGGACTAAGGTTACTTGGGCTCCGCGATGCTGGGCTGCCAGGGCTAGGGCAATGCCCATGCGACCTGTGGAGGGGTTGCCGATGAAACGGACGGCATCGATAAATTCTTGAGTGCAACCGCCGCTGATGAGGATGCGTTTGCCACTTAGGTCTCGTTGTCCCTGGTGGTGGGTGTCAGATTGATGGAGGAGCGATTCTAGCTGGGCGAGGAGCTGGGCTGGCTCTGCCATGCGGCCTGCGCCTTGGCGATCGCAGGCTAACAGACCCACTCCTGGAGCCGTCCCATGGAAACGTGGGTCTTCTAATAGCTGTCGCCAGTTTCGCTGGACGGCCTGCTGCTCCCACATGTCAGTGTTCATGGCAGGGGCCAGGAGGATTGGGCAGGTCGAAGCTAGGACGGTATTTGTTAATAGATTGTCCGCGACACCATGGGCGAGCTTGGCGAGGCTATTGGCAGTGAGCGGGGCGATAAGGATGACTTCGGCCCATTCTCCGAGTTCGATATGTAGGGGGCGCCCCTGGGTAGCGTTCCAGAAATCCTCGTCGGTTAAGGCAGGTTGGCGACAGAGGGTGCTAAAGCTAAGAGGTGTGACAAATTGCTGGGCAGAATCGGTGAGGATTGCCCGAACATCGGCTCCAGCCTTGCCCAGGGTTGAGGCGATGGTACAGACCTTGTATGCGGCAATGCCGCCGCTGATGGCGAGGAGAACGCGGCGACCTTTCCAGTCAGACAAAATTTTTACGGGGTGCGGTGTCGCTGAGAATGCGATTGACAGTGGGGGCTGAGTTCCCCTGCCCTCCTGCTGGTTTGGGCCAAGCCGGTGAGGATGGGGAAACTGGGCATGGCATCGCCATGTCCCTACGGGGTGACTTGGTGGAGGATGAGGTCCCTAAGATTCGTCGAAGGATTGCAGGTCCAACAGGTGAATGTAGGGCTGGATAAGCTCCGGGCGTTGGAACGCGATCGCCCGGAGGAGTTGCCAGTCATCCAGGCTCTCGAAGGCAGAGCTGTAATCATCTTCCTCAAGACGCTCAGCGAGTTTCGCTACGCTTTCTGGGGTGAACTCAGCCAGCTTTTCTTTGGAAACGGAGAAAGTTGCCATAGCAATGGAGGAGGTTAAGGCAGAGTCCCCAGGCAGACCTCGGCACAGATGCTAGAGAGGTCGCTAGCGGGGGGACTGTTTTAAGTTTAGCAATGGGATGGGGCGGTGCCGATTTAAGCGGGGATGCTAGGATCATTCTTAATCTTTAGGCGTTGGGCTTGTTAGGCTTGCGCTGTCAGAGATCCTGGGGAATTAGCTCAGCTGGTAGAGTGCTGCGATCGCACCGCAGAGGTCAGGGGTTCGAATCCCCTATTCTCCATT
>CALLPZ010000354.1 GCA_938015405.1 uncultured Pseudanabaenaceae cyanobacterium | reverse complement strand
GGCGAAGCAGGTGCTGACACCCTGTATGGCGGAGATGGGAATGACCTGCTAGATGGCGGGACTGGTAATGATGGTTTGTACGGCGAGAACCACCACGATGTTTTGTACGGTGGAGCCGATAATGACTACCTCGAAGGTGGCACGGGGAATGACTCGTTGAGTGGTGGCACTGGCGATGATGTGCTCTTCGGCTATGAAGGCAGTGACCTGCTCCAGGGCAATGAAGGCAATGACTATTTGAGCGGTGGCAATGGCACCGATGCTCTCTATGGTGGTGATGGTTTCGACGTCCTCCAAGGCGGTGGCGGTAGCGACATCCTCGATGGTGTGGGCACGGGAACCGGCCAGGGCACCATGGATATCTTGATCGGGGAAAATGGTTCTGATACCTTTGCTCTCGGCAATACCGTCACGGCTTACTACAACGATGGTGATGACAGCCAGGCAGGCTTGGCAGACTATGCAGTCATCAAGGACTTCAACCGCATCCAGGATAAAATCCAGCTCAAGGGAGTGGCCAGTGACTATGCGGTGGGTGATGTTCCCACAGAATTGGCAGCGACTTTCGCCAATATGGAAGCATCTGCTTTGTATCTCGATTCCGACAATAGCGGCAGTTGGTCTAACAACGATGAATTGGTTGCTGTCCTAGAACATGTCGATGCTTCGGGCATTAATCTGGATGGCAAATACTTCGAATACACGGGCCAGTCTACGGCTTCCGCTCACCCCGAAGGCAACGCCAATTGGGAAATGGTCTTCAGCGATGAGTTCGATGGCGGTAGCCTTGACCTAAGCAAGTGGAACACCAGCTACTACTACGGTTCTCGCACCAATACTTGGAACGACGAAGAACAGTATTACGTGGACGATGCCTTCGAATTTAATGCAGATGGCACCATGAGCATCGTGGCGCAAAAGCTAGATACTCCCCTGGAAGCCTTTGAAGATGTTGACCAGCATTTGTTGACTTCCCAGGGCAAAGACACGAGCTTTGAGTACACCTCCGGAATGCTTTCTGGCGATGATAAGTTTGGCTTCACCAATGGCTACATGGAAATTCGGGCCCAGGTTCCTTCGGGCCAAGGACTCTGGCCTGCTTTCTGGATGTTGCCTAGCTCGGGCGAATGGCCTCCTGAGCTGGATGTGATGGAAATGCTGGGTGACAAGACAGACACTGTTTTGACCACGCTCCATTCCGAGGGAGAAGATGGTGCTCACCAGATTGACTATGCCCACCAGAGCTTCACTGGCGTGGACTTTCCCACGGGCTATCACACCTTTGCGGCTGAGTGGAATCAGGACAGCGTGACCTGGTTTGTGGACGATGCAGAAATCTTCTCCACAGTGAACAACATTCCTGATCAGGCCATGTACTTGATTGCGAACTTAGCCGTGGGTGGTTTCTTGCCCGGTGAGACCACGGCGGATACTCCAACCCTCAGCAGCTTCGATATTGACTACATTCGTGTCTATCAAGATGACTCCGGCACTCTCCATGGTGGCAGTGCTGATGATCAGCTCAGCCGTGAGCTGGGCAACCTTTCCGGTGAAGTGGGTAACGATACTCTGACCGGTGGTGCTGGCGATAACACCTTGATTGGTGGATATGACAACGATGTCTTGTCGGCAGGGGCTGGTAATGACACCCTAATTGGTGTTCATGCAACGGCTTGGAATGCAGGTGAGGGCGAAGTGGATCAGCTGACCGGTGGCATTGGCCAGGATAACTTCATCTTGGGTGAAGCTTCGACGGTGTTCTACCTTGCGGCCAGCGGTGGCGATGGCAGCCAAGACTATGCGCGGATTATGGACTTCAATGCTTTGGAGGACATGGTTCACTTGGTGGGTGCTGCTGAGCAATACAGCCTGCAAGCCATGGAAAATGGTCAGTCTACCGGAATCGTTTACAGCGGTGGTGACTTGGTTGCCGTACTGGATCAAACCGTTGTGACTAGCCTGAATCAGGGCTTTGCCTTCGTCTAAGCCTTGTACTAGATAGATTGAGAGAATCGTCGCGAGAGTGCAACTATAAGACCTTCGCTAGCAGTATATCGCTAGCAAAGGTCTTTTCTTTTGTTTCAAGCCCACGGTGTTGTATAGACTTCTCTCTTGCTTCTTTTGTGATTGCTTGTCTCGATAAGATTTGAGCTTCCTGCTATAGCAGCGAGCTGTCGACGTGCTTCAGTATTGTGATAGCTCATCAGCCCGATTACTTTATTTTAGATTTTTCCTGGTTTGAATTGATGAATATTGAATAGATACTAAAGGAATCCTTTAGATGAAATATTCTCTATCTTTTATAACCGTGTAAACCCTGCCGATTTAGGATGGGTTTCCCTCTGGAATTACTGACTTTTTTATAGATGATGCAAGAAGAATTATGACTGAATAAGGAAAACTGATATAAATCATTTTCATCTGTACGAGAATATAAAATTCTCTTTCTTTAGAATAGAGAATTGCTTATAGATTTGAAATCTATTTTGTGATTCTGGGATGGCTCTGTATCCGATAATGCTTTCCTTGTAAGGATTTTAGGTGCTTCTATCTCTTCTTCCCTTTCTTGAGGATGTGTGTCGTTTTTGTGTGGTTGGCGATTGTTCTTCATGTGGGATTGACCTTGATGAAGAAGGGGAGAATCTTCCTGAACTGTGTTTTTGTCTAGTAGAAGAGCTGAGATTTAAAGGATATTTCCTCAGGGCGATCGCAAACCCATTCGTTTTAATAG
>CALLPZ010000353.1 GCA_938015405.1 uncultured Pseudanabaenaceae cyanobacterium | reverse complement strand
CGAGGCAGCAGCAAAACCTTCAGCCGCTCCTCTAGCCCAGGAACCTTCTCCGCAAGCTCAGCCACTTCTAGCTCAGCCATCTCCTTCATCTCAGGATCGCCAGCGGCTTCCTTGAGAATTTGCCTTGCCCCTTCCAACTCTTCTTGAGTTTCCTTCCAAGTCGCATAGGTCGTCACCACTTCTTCCAGAGCAGAGCGCGCCTTGGCAATACGCTGAAACTCACCCGGCTGACTGGCCACATCCGGGTCAGCCATTTTCCGAGTGAGTTCCTCAAACGTCTGCTCAACAGACTTAAGTTTGTCGATTAAATAGGCTTCAGCCATGGCCGATGAACCTCAAGCGAAGAAGGGACAGCATTTTGCCCAGCTCTCACAAATAAAACTGGGCAAACAGGTAGCAGAGCGATCGCGCTACTCCTACTTAGCGTCACCATCCGCAGCAGCATTGGCATCGGTCATGCCGTACTTACGCATAAAGCGCTCAACGCGACCCTCGGTGTCAATAATCTTCTGAGTACCCGTGTAAAAAGGGTGATTACCAGACCAAACATCAACGTTGATCTCGGGCTGGGTAGAGCCCACAGTCATAACAACTTCACCGTTGCAAATTACTTTTGCTTCGGGATACCACTCGGGGTGAATGCCTTGCTTAGCCATGATGGCCTCTCCTAGAAATAAACCAAATCAATCAAAAACTGACAAAACGGCTGGACCGTTCCAAACAGAACATCTCCAGCCGCAGTTTGCCAAAATTTAACGCTTCGAGAACTGAGGCGCTTTACGAGCCTTACGCAGACCGTACTTCTTACGCTCTTTCGCACGGGGGTCACGAGTCAGGTAGCCTTCAATCTTCAAAGGCTTACGATTCTCGGGATCCAGCTCACACAAAGCACGAGCAACACCCAACTTAATCGCACCGGCCTGGCCAGTCAGGCCACCACCACGCACGTTAACCAGAATGTCGTACTCACCCTCCAGCCCCAAGGTCTCCAAAGGAGCCTTAGCAGCAGACATGTAGCTGGGGTTGTACTGCAGATAATTTTCGCCGTCGCGCTTATTGACGATCAGCTTGCCGGTACCAGGAACGAGACGAACACGGGCCACCGAAGACTTACGACGGCCGGTACCCCAGTACACAGCGCGGTTAGATTGGTCAGCCATTTAGTTCTTATCTCCAGGTACGGTTTGAATGTTGAGGACTTCAGGGTTCTGAGCAGCATGGGGATGCTCAGGGCCGGCATAAACTTTGAGTTTGCGGAATAGATCGCGGCCAAGGCGATTTTTAGGCAGCATGCCACGGATAGCTTGCTCAAGGATGCGCTCAGGGACGCGACTCTGAAGCTTTTCGAAGGTCTCCGTCTTCATACCACCGGGACGACCGGAGTGACGACGATACAGCTTCTGAGAAGGCTTATTGCCCGTCACACGGATTTTGTCAGCGTTGATGATGACAACGAAATCACCTGTGTCCAGGTGAGGGGTAAAGCTAGGCTTATTTTTGCCTCGCAAAATGGCAGCAACTTCAGTCGAAAGACGGCCCAAACGCTGGTCCGCAGCATCGACGACATACCACTTTTTATCAATTTCGCTTTGGGGCGGAACGTAGGTCTTATTCATGACGATTCAATTCAAGCTGAATATGGTGGAAAATCTGGGTCCCAGGAGGGGTAATGCTTCCGAGGGAAACCAACCACCCTAAGAAGATGCTTGGAAAGTCAGCAAAGCCCTGGGTCTAAGACAAAACAACGAAGATTGACGGTGCTTTTCTCAGGCACTCTGGCTCTAACCTGCATTTCGGCCAAAGCCAAAGCCACTTTTCAAACATCTTCTAAACGGGAAAAACTAGCCCGGCGCGAAACTGATGCCGTGGGAAGTTGTCGCTGTAAAGTCATCCACTGTGTGAGAGTCAGCGGGCAAAACATACAACGGTTGAGTATTGTACCAAGCTGATGGGGGGAATGGCGAATCAGGATAGCCCACCCGTAAGAGACAAAGCCCTTTTGCCGGGGCCGAATGCTTAACGAGTTCACGCTCTTCCTCTCGCCAAATACGCTCAAACTCCCCAACGGAAAGGGAGCCCTCACCAACACGAACCAGCATTCCCACTAAAAAGCGCATCATGCCGTACAGAAACCCCTTAGCCTGCACCTCAATCTCTAGCAACGGTCCACGCCGTTGACATTGAAATCCCTGGACTTCAACCCAAGAATGAGGGCGAGCAGACCCTGACCGCTCAAACGCAGATAAATGATGGGTACCCAACAAAGGCTCTAGGGCTTTTTGCATAAGCTCTTCTACCAGAGGAGCCTGGTAGTAGTGCCACACATGGGGCGCCAAAAATAAGTTGGGCAAGGGGTCAGTGTAGATGGTGTAACGGTAACGCCGATAGGAAGCTGAGAAGCGAGCATGCCATTCGCTGTCTACAACCGCAGAAGCACGAATGAGCAAGTCGTCAGGTAAACGGGTATTGAGAACCTGCATCCAGCGATGTCCAGGAATAGGACTGACGACATCAAAATGAGCCACCTGTCCTGCTGCATGGACACCACTATCAGTTCTACCAGCGCAGTGAACCGTAACCACATCGCCAGTAATGGACTCGATGACCGCTTCCAAGACTGATTGGACAGTTCTCCCTTGCCGTTGCCGTTGCCAGCCAAAAAAACGAGCGCCGAGGTACTGGATGACCAACGCCACTCGTTTGGATTCTGTAGCGGACTCTAGGAAAGCAGATGAGTTCATCTGAGCGGTTAGCGATGAGCTAGGTGCTAAACCAACTCAATGATGGCCATCTCAGAGTTGTCGCCACGACGACGCACGGTGCGCAGAATGCGGGTGTATCCGCCTTGGCGATCGCCGTAACGCTCAGGAGCAGAAGCAAAAATGGCATGCACCAGTTGCTTGTCATAGACATATCCCAAAGCATGGCGACGAGCAGACAAGCTACCGTCCTTAGCCAAGGTAATGATGTGCTCAACCTCAGTGCGCAGTGCCTTAGCACGCGCCTTAGTGGTTGTGACCTGACCTTCACGCAGCAGGTTCGTGGTCAAGGCACGAAGCATAGCTTTGCGTTGGTCAGCGGGACGCCCCAATTTGGGGGTTCTACAACGATGTCGCATAGTTAAAATCCTCTTCCCTAGAGTTCGCGATAAAAGATTATGAGTGGCGACAGACCGAACTGTTTGAATAACAGCTACGGTCCATCAGAAAGCTCGGGGGCCTAGCCATTGTGCTTTGACTGAGGCAAGGTGATGCCCAATCGCTGCTGCAGAGCCTCAACAACCTCTTCGGCTGATTTCTGACCAAAGTTCTTGATCTCCAGCAGGTCTTCCTGGCTGTAGTCCAGCAGGTCAGCCACAGTGTTGATCTGAGCACGTTTGAGACAGTTGTAAGCACGAACCGAAAGCTGCAGTTCCTCGATGGGGACCTGGCTTTCAGGACGCTCCTGGGGTTCTTCTTCACCAGGGGCTTCAAAGTTGATTTCCCGGAGGGGATTGAACAGCTCAACCAACTTATTGGAAGCTTCGCTCAGTGCCTCCTGAGGAGTCAAACTACCGTTAGTCCAGATCTCCAAAGAAACACGATCCGTATCGTCATTCTCAGCAGACAGGGTTGCTTCAACGGTGTAATTGACCTTATGCACCGGCATAAAGACCGCATCAATCTGAAGGAAATCCATAGCCGTAACATCTTCGCGCCCACGCTCGAAGGTGCGATAGCCCTTACCTCGTTCGACCTTAAACTCCATCTCCAGATTAGTTCCGGCAGCGATGGTGGCGATGTATTGGTTAGGGTTAACGATTTCAACTTCAGGACTGATATCGATGTGACCGGCTGTCACCATCGCAGGCCCTTGAACATGCAATCGCCCAATCTGAGGCTGATCAATGGTGGAATTTAGAACAATCTGCTTCACATTGAGCAGAATATCGAGCACATCTTCCCGAACACCGGGAATAGTGGCAAATTCATGACTCACCCCAGCGATACGAACAGCCGTAACTGCTGTACCACCTAAGTTTGCCAACAAAGTACGGCGTAGGGCATTGCCCACCGTGGTTCCTTGGCCGCGATCCAGAGCATCAATGACAAACTTGCCATATTGACTCTGATCCTTTGCGACCGTTGTATCTACGCATTCAACTTGAAATGCCACTAAGCTCACCTTCCTGTCTAATCCACCAAGACCACTATCGCTAAGTCAATTAGCGCTCGGCCATGGCTGAACTGCATCTACTTTTTCGAATCGCGCTGCATCCCTGCCCAGACGAAAATCTGGGGTCAAACCTTAAACGCGGCGGCGCTTAGGAGGACGGCAGCCATTGTGAGGAATGGGAGTTACATCACGAATGAGGGTAATCTCCAAACCAGCACCCTGGAGAGCGCGAATCGCGGTTTCACGACCCGCACCAGGACCGCTCACCATCACTTCTACCTGGCGCATGCCCTGGTCCATAGCCTTACGACCCGCACCTTCGGCAGCGGTCTGAGCAGCGAAGGGGGTTCCCTTCTTAGCACCTTTGAAACCACTGGAACCTGCAGAGGCCCAAGAAATCACCTCGCCGGTAGGGTCAGTGATCGAAACAATGGTGTTGTTGAAGGTAGAGCGGATATGAGCAACGCCATTGGGGACATTGCGCTTGTTTTTCTTTCCGCCGGATCTCTTTGTTGGCCGAGCCATATGTTTTCCTAAACAAACGAATGAAACAATTTTTGTTTAGCCCCTGCAATGAGCCACTCACAATGCCGCTGCCTTGAACAACCACCGTGAAGACTGGAGCTAAGCACCAAGAGTGATTTACTTCTTAGGCGCCTTCTTCTTGCCAGCAATGGTGCGTTTACCACCACGACGGGTGCGAGCGTTGGTCTGGGTACGCTGACCACGGACGGGCAAACCAGCGCGATGACGACGGCCACGGTAGCTACCAATGTCCATCAGACGCTTGATATTCATGGCTTCCCAACGGCGTAGGTCACCCTCAACCTGATAGTCGCCATCCACAACGGCTTCCCGCAGCTTAGCAACATCCGAATCCGCCAAATCGCGAACGCGGGTGTCAGGGTTTACCCCAGTTTTTTCCAGGATTTGTCTGGCACGGGTAGGACCAATGCCATAGACATAGGTAAGACCTACTTCAACCCGCTTCTCCCGCGGCAAATCAATTCCAGCAATTCGAGCCACGCTCTTTACTCCCTATCGTTCTCGATGAACTCGTATCCAATGAACTCAGTCAATTCTTTGTGGCCATTGCGTATGGCCCCAATTTGCCGCCCAGAAGCCGAGACTTATCCCTGACGCTGCTTATGTTTTGGGTTAACCGAACAAATCACCATTATCCGGCCACGACGGCGGATTACACGGCATTTGTCGCACATTGGTTTAACAGACGCTCTAACTTTCATGCCGACACCATAAGGCCAATCTACAAACCAGCAATTATACAGGAAAATGGTTTCCTGAAACCGTTAGCTGCTGGCGATGCTAACGGTGGGAAAAGTTGCCTTAAATCAGGCAACAGCATCACTTACCGCTTACGCAAGCGGTAAGTGATGCGGCCCTTGCTCAGGTCATAGGGCGTGAGCTCAACCTTGACCCGATCCCCCGGCAGAATCTTGATGTAATTCCGGCGAATCTTGCCAGAAATATGGGCAAGAACGTTAAAGCCATTGTCCAGATCAACCCGGAACATAGCATTGGGAAGAGACTCGGTTACAGTCCCTTCCATTTCAATAAGGTCTTGTTTAGACAAACTAATTAAACTCCTAAAACTCAGGGTAAAGCTCGAAACTGTGAGGCCCTCTGTTCTGTTGTCGAGACAGAAACATCAGGGAGCGGCTAACGGCCCCAGGTAGGGCCGAGAATTTTAGTTCAATAGAGCTTTCAAAGAAGCTGCTACTTGATCAACATTCGTATTGCCATCAATGGAAGCCAGCTTGCCGCGTGATTCATAGAAAGCGATCAAAGGAGCCGTTTGCTCTCGATAGACTCCTAAGCGATGGCGAATGACTTCCTCGGTGTCATCTTTCCTGCCACGCTGGAGCAGCCGCTCAACCAGAACATCATCAGGCACTTCAAAATTGACCGTGCGATCTGAGGATTGGTTAATGCTAGCCAGCAACTCATCCAGTGCTCCGGCTTGGGCGGCATTACGAGGGAAACCATCTAGAATCCAGCCGTTCTGGGCATCAGCCTCACCCAAGCGCTCTTTGACAAGACCAAGGACCAGCTCATCGGGAACAAGGTCCCCGCGAGACATATAATCATCAGCCTGTTTACCCAGGGGAGTTTGGGCAGCCACCGCTGCACGGAGAATATCGCCGGTGGAGATATGGGCGATCGCAGCACCTTCTGCAAGCTTGACGGCTTGAGTACCTTTGCCAGCACCGGGAGGACCAAGAAAGATTAAACGCTTCACAACTTCACCTTGAGATTTCAACGATAGGGGGTGACCCTTTGGAGAACTGCCTCAAACCAACCGTAGCGAATCGGCAGACCTAGACAGAAACGAATAGTCAGTGCAGTAACTACTTTTTGACCATGCCTTCATAACGCTGGGAGATGACATAGGTCTGAACCTGACGAGAGGTGTCAATCGCAACACCCACCAAAATCAACAGCGACGTCGCACCAAAACCTTGGAAGGTCTGTACACGAGTTGCGCCTTCAACCGCCGTAGGTACAATCGCCACAAATCCCAAGAATAAAGCGCCAAGAAGGGTCAAACGATTGAGAACCTTGCCGATGTACTCGCTGGTTGCCCGACCCGGACGAATACCGGGAATACTAGAGCCCATCTTCTTCAAGTTCTGGGACAAGTCGATTGGGTTAATAATCAACGAGGCGTAGAAATAGCTGAAGAACAAAATCAAGGTCAGGTAGAACAAGGCATAAGCCCAGGGAGTTGGTCCATTGGGCTGCAGGTATCCGACAAAGCGAACAACAAACTCGTTTTCACTGAAAACCTGAGCAGCGTAGGCAGGCAGAATCAAAACGGTCGATGCAAAAATAATCGGCATCACCCCGCCTTGGTTAAGACGCAGGGGCAGATAGCTACTCTTCTCTGCATAGGAACGACGACCCACTTGGCGCCTGGCAGAAACGATAGGAATTTTTCTGGTGCCCTCTTGAATGAAGACGATACCCACAATCGTTAAGAGGAAGACCAAGGCCAGGATGATGATTCCGCCAACGGCATTCTGATCATTCTGAGCCAGCTCAATCGTATTCCCCAAGGACATGGGGAGGGTCGCAACGATGTTGACGAAAATCAGCAGCGAAGCACCGTTACCAATGCCCTTCTCAGTAATCAATTCACCCAGCCACATGACAAACATGGAGCCTGCGGACAGGGCAATGACGGTTTGAATAATGAATAATGGCCCAGGGTTGTAGGCGTAGGTATTAACCCAAATAGCAATGGCGGAGCCCTGAAGAATGGACCAGACCAAAGCAATGTATCGAGTCACCTGGGAAATTTTCCTTCGACCTGCTTCCCCTTCATTTTTCTGCAGATCTTCAAGGGATGGCAGAGCAGCTGTTAATAGCTGAATGATGATCGAGGCGTTGATGAAGGGCAAAATACCCAAGGCAAAGACGCCTAAAGCAGATAAGCCACCACCCGTAAAAATATCAAGAAAGCCCAGGACACCGCCCAAGCTAGAGTTGCTGCTCAAAGCCTGGGAAAATCGCAAACGATCAATGCCAGGCAGAGGAATTGCAATTCCTACGCGCACGAGCAAGAGTAAACCAATCGTCACCAAAACCCGGCCCCGCAGGCCAGCGGCCTGGGCCATTTGCAGGAACGTCTCTTGCGCCGTGGGTGATTTGCCACGATTGGTTACCATAACGAATTTCCTTGATGAATCAGGTCGTCAATGTGAGGTCAGGAAGCGGGCAGGAGAGCGATTGCGAAGCAAGCTTCCTTGGGAATCGCCTAGCGGCAAAATCGCTCCTGGGCCTAAAACAGACCCAGAAGCGATCGCTCGGACATCACAGCCGAATTGCCATCCTAGGCTTCTTTGGCTGCAGCAACCTTTCTCGCTGCAACAGTGCAGCTGCCACCAGCTGCTTCAATTTTAGACTTAGCAGAAGCAGTAAAGGCAGCGGCCTCAACCTTAAGTGCAACAGTCAGCTCCCCATCGCCCAAAATCTTCAGGGGACCATCATTAGAAGTGACAATGCCAGCTTCCAAAAGGCTATCCATGTTCACATCACTATTGGCAGCCAAAGAAGCCAGCCTGCCAACATTGACCACGGTATAAACCTTAGGGTTAATCACCGTAAAATGCTTCAGCTTGGGAACGCGGCGATAAAGAGGCATTTGGCCACCTTCAAAGCCAGGACGAGTCGGACGACCCGAACGAGATTTTTGACCACGCATGCCAAAACCGCAGCTAGCACCTTGGCCAGCAGCGATACCACGGCCCACGCGACGACCGCGCTTCTTAGACCCTTTCTTAGGGCCAATATCCTGCATCTTCATGCGTTTATCTCTCCTGCAATGTTGTAGACGCGATTCGTCACGTCTCCTGCCTAGAGGCCCAGGGATACAACGCCCTGAGCTCTGGGCTTTCGTCTTGACTGTCGCTAACGAGACGCGATGGCTCGCGTTTCAACCCAAGATTGAACTCTTGGCTAAGCTTCAACGGATTTAACCGTAGAGCTGCTCCAAGGGAATGCCACGCTCAGAGGCAACATCACCCAAGGTACGAAGATTGCTCAACGCATCCACAGTTGCTCGAGCATTATTCAATGGGTTGCTAGAGCCCAATTGCTTCGCAAGAACGTTCTTGACACCAGCCAATTCCAGAACGGTGCGAACCGCACCACCTGCAATTACACCAGTACCCGGTGCCGCAGGGCGGGTCATGACCCGGGCAGCTCCCGAAATGCCATGGATTGGCTGGGGAATGGAGTTACTGCGAGTCAAAGGAACAGTCACCAAGTGCTTCTTGCCATCGGCAACGCCCTTACGAACTGCGCCAACGACGTCAGCGGCTTTACCGACGCCAACACCAACTTGGCCTTTCTCATTACCCACCACCACGATCGCGCGGAAGCTGAGCTTTTTACCGCCTTTGACTACCTTGGTAACACGGCGAATCTGGATGACCCGCTCCTGCCATTCAGAGTCCTTCTCACGGTTTCTGTCTCTATTTTTCCGGCGATTGCCACCGCCGCCACCAGCGTTAGTCATGAGCTTTGAGTTAGTCCTTAGTTCAGTTTTTGAAAGGGAAAGTGCCTAGAATTCGAGGCCTGCGGAGCGGGCTCCATCAGCGAGGGCCTTGACACGACCGTGGTACAAGTTACCGCCACGATCAAAGACAACTTGCTTTAATCCTTTATCCAAGGCGCGCTTGGCAAGCAGCTCACCAACCTTGGTGGAAGCATCACAGGTGCTCGTAGTGGACAAGGACTTTTTCAAGTCTGGATCCACTGTAGAAGCAGAAGCTAGCGTGTGCTGGGCCACATCATCCACAAGTTGTGCATAAATATGGTTGTTGGAGCGAAACACGCATAGGCGAGGACGCTCAGCCGTTCCAGACAGTTTACGGCGAATCCGGCTATGGCGGCGCTGGACAGATTGCTTACGGGAATATTTCATGGCTTATCTACTTACCTGACTTACCAGCCTTGCGACGGACCTGCTCACCGTCATAGCGCACACCCTTGCCTTTGTAAGGCTCAGGGGGACGAGCCGCACGCACCACAGCAGCGGTATTGCCTACCAGTTCCTTACTGATGCCGCTCACGATGACATGGGTGTTGCTCTTGCCATCCATAGCAAAAGTAATCCCCTCGGGAGGCTCAATCTCAACGGGGTTGCTATAACCCAAGTTCATGATAAGGGTCTTGCCTTTCACCTGGGCACGATAGCCCACGCCAATGATTTCTAGCTTCTTGCTATAACCAGTCGCAACACCGTCAACCATATTGGCGACCAAGGTGCGGCAAAGGCCATGGCGTTCGCGGCAAGTACGGGAATCGTTGTCGCGGTTCACCACGATGGTGTTGTCAACCTGCTCAACGGACACGCCGCTGGGCAATTCTCGGGAGAGTTCTCCCTTAGGGCCTTTGACGGAGACCTGACGACCAGACAAGGTAACGGTGACCTTATCTGGGATGGGTACGGGACGCTTACCAATACGGGACACGACGGATCACTCCTAGATAACGGCTGCTTAGATCGATGGATCTAGCTGAACTAGCTGTTGGGCAAGTCGCTCGAAAAAACGACCGGGAGAATTACCAGATGTAGCAAAGGACTTCACCACCCACACCTTCGCGGCGGGCCTGGCGATCAGTCATGATGCCTTTGGACGTGGAAATAATGGCAACGCCAATTCCACCCAGCACCCGGGGCAACTCTTTACGGTTTGCATAGACGCGCAAACCAGGCTTGCTGACTCGTTGCAAACGCTTGATCACCGGTTGGCGAGTCTGTTCGTTGTACTTGAGCGAGACAGTAATTTTACGAGAGATACCTTCGCCTTCTTCTTTGACGCCGGTAATAAAGCCCTCGCTTTCCATCACCTTAGCGATGCTGTGAATCATGCGACTCGCAGGGATGGATGTTGTGGAGTGACGCGCTAGATTCGCATTTCGGATGCGCGTCAGCATATCTGCAATTGGATCGTTAACCGCCATAAGTCTTTCCTTACTTGGAACTGCCTCAGTTATCCCGGAAGGGCATGCCCATTTCTTTCAGAAGAGCGCGACCCTCTTCATCGGTCATTGCCGTCGTGACGATGGAAATATCCATGCCGCGAATCTGATCGATTTTGTCGTAGCTAACCTCAGGGAAAATTAGCTGCTCACGCACACCCAAGGTGTAGTTGCCACGACCGTCAAAGCTCTTAGGGTTGACGCCACGGAAATCGCGAATGCGAGGCAAAGCCAGATTCAGCAGACGATCCACAAAGGCATACATCCGCTCGCGACGCAGGGTAACAGCCATGCCTACAGGCATGCCTTCGCGAATTTTAAAACCAGCGATCGCCTTCTTAGAACGAGTCACGACAGGCTTTTGACCTGTGATGATAGCAATCTCGCTCAGGGAAGATTCCAGCGCCTTCGCGTTCTGAGATGCTTCCCCCAGGCCCCGGTTAACCGTCACCTTGACGAGCTTGGGAACCTGATGAATGTTTGTATAGCCAAATTGCTCTTTGAGCTTAGGTACGATTTCTTTCTCGTACCTTTCTTTGAGGGTTGCCATGGTGATGGATTCTTCAGTGCGGCCTGGTCTGGGTCAGGCCTATGGGCATGGAACTGGAACAGTAGTTAGTCGATAACTTCGCCAGTTTTCTTGAGCTTGCGAACCTTGCGACCATCTTCGGTGAAGGTGTAGCAAATACGGCTAGCAACTTTTTCCTTAGTGGAATACAGCATCACATTGGAGCTGTGGATGGAAGCTTCGCGCGTATCAATTTGGCCAGATTCACCTTCGGCCTGAGCCTTGATGTGCTTGGTGCGCATGTTGACACCTTCCACAATCACTCGGCTCATCTTGGGAAGGACCTGGAGGACCTCACCCACTTTCCCCTTGTCCTTGCCAGCAATAACCTGAACGGTATCGCCTTTCTTGACGTGCATTTTCTGGGGATGGATCGATTTCTTAGATGGCTTTGCCATTTACAGCACCTCCGGAGCCAGGGAGACAATCTTCATGTAGTTCTTGTCGCGCAGCTCACGGGCCACGGGACCAAAGACGCGTGTACCACGGGGGTTACCGCCTTCATTAATCAAAACGGCTGCATTATCGTCAAAACGAATGCTCATGCCGCTCTCACGACGCAGGCCTTTGCGGGTGCGAACCACCACAGCCTTAATGACGTCAGACTTTTTAACCGGCATGTTAGGAAGGGCATCCTTAACAACACCGACGATCACATCGCCGATACCGGCATAACGACGGTTGCTGCCCAACACACGGATGCACATGATTTTACGTGCTCCGCTGTTGTCCGCCACATTGAGGTAAGTTTCCTGCTGAATCATGGTGACTCCTTAAAGGTTGTTTCGAGGAGGGACGCTTAGGAGGCGCTCTCGATTACTTCGGTCACCGTCCAGCGCTTGCTCTTACTGAGGGGACGGGTTTCCTGGATGCGAACGCGATCGCCTTCCTTACATTGGTTCTCGGCATCGTGCACTTTGTAGCGCTTGGTGCGAGCCATGATTTTTTTGTACTTCGGGTGAGCTGTACGACTCTCGATGGCAACCACAACGGTCTTATCCATCTTGTCGCTAACAACTAGCCCGACACGCTCTTTAACTGCCATTGTTCTATCCCAGTTGTTCTATGCCAGTATCCAGTGAACTAAGAAGCGTCTGCTTTCAGCTGGCGTTCCCGTTCAACGGTCAGCAGCTGGGCTAGACGATGTTTCTTGTGCTTGAACTCATGGGGCTTTTCAAGCTGACGAGTTGCAAGTGCGAAGCGAAGCTGAAAAAGCTCACGCTTAGTCTCAAGAATTTGTTCAGCGATTTGCTCATCGCTGAGAGCGCGAATTTCTTCGGCCTTAGGAAATGCCATGATGCTTACTCCGCCTTGGGCTTAACCAGGAACTTTGTTTTGATGGGAAGCTTAGAAGATGCCAAGCGCATTGCTTCTTTTGCAATCTCTTCAGTCACGCCGTCCATTTCAAACATGATGCGGCCAGGCTTAACCACAGCCACCCAAAATTCGGGGTTACCTTTACCAGAACCCATGCGGGTTTCAGCGGGGCGCATCGTGACCGGCTTATCCGGGAAGATGCGAATCCAAATCTTGCCGCCCCTACGGATGTAGCGAGTCATAGCTCGACGAGCAGCCTCAATTTGGCGAGCGGTAATCCAGGAGCACTCCTGGGCTTGAAGCGCATAATCCCCGAAGGAGATGGTATTGCCGCGAGTGGCCTTACCGCGCATGCGACCGCGATGGTGCTTGCGGAATTTTGTACGTCTTGGGCTCAGCATTTTGTCTTACCCCTCGTTAGAACGATCTTCAAACTGCGGACGGCGACGGGCATTGCGACGGCGAGGCGTTGCCGGAGCCGCAGAAACCGCTTCCTGTCCGGGGATGACTTCTCCCTTAAAGACCCAAACCTTAATCCCTAGGATGCCGTAGGTGGTTTGAGCAGTTTTATAGGAGTAGTCAATGTTGGCGCGCAGGGTGTGCAGCGGCACTCGGCCCTCACGAGTCCATTCGGTACGCGCAATTTCAGCACCGTTAAGACGGCCGCTGACCTGCACCTTGATGCCTTTAACACCAGCACGCTGAGCGCGCTGCATGGCCTGACGAACCACTCGGCGGAAGGAGACACGGCGCTCCAACTGCTGACCGATGTATTCAGCGATCAAAGCAGCTTCAGCATCGACCTTGTCCACTTCAACCACGTTGACGCGGATTTGGCGGTCGGTTTTGATTGCTTTCTGAAGACCCTCACGCAGAGTCTCGATACCGGCACCACCACGGCCTACAACGACACCGGGGCGAGCTGTACGAATCTCAAGCTCAATCTGGTCAGCCTTCCGCTCAATGCGAATATCAGACAAACCAGCATTGGCCAAAGTCTTGGTCAAATAGCGGCGAATCTGGTCGTCTTCCTGAAGCAGTTCAGGGTAACGATTGGAATCGGCAAACCAGCGAGAGCGGTGCTCCTGGGTAATACCGAGTCGCAATCCTGTTGGGTGAATCTTATGTCCCACAAGCGCGTTCCTCTTGCTTAAACCTTAGTCGTGACTGGATAAAATCAAATCTTTAAGACGTAGCTGCCGTTAGGCCTCTAGGCCTCAGTCGCTGGCGCAACTGCAACAGTAATGTGGCAGGTGCCCTTGCGAATCATGAAGGCTCGGCCCTGGGCACGAGGACGGTAGCGCTTCAACACAGGTCCCTGGTCCGCGAAAGCTTCGCTAATCACCAAGTTGGCAGGGTCAAGACCCATGTTGTTCTCGGCATTGGCCACCGCAGACCGCAACACCTTCAGCACCGGCTCGCAGGAGCGATAAGGCATGAACTCTAGAATGATCAAGGCTTCTCGGTAAGAGCGACCTCGAATCTGGTCGAGTACACGACGCACCTTGGAAGGCGACATTCGGATATAGCGAGCGATCGCCCGCGCCTCTGAACTCGTATCAACTGCCATCTATCCTGTCCTCGGCTAATCAAATCTCAACGAAACATCTCATCTAGACCTACCGGCCCGTCTTCTTATCCTTGGAGTGACCACGGAAGGTGCGGGTCAGGGCAAACTCACCCAACTTGTGTCCCACCATTTGCTCAGACACATAGACGGGCACATGCTGGCGACCGTTGTGTACTGCAATGGTGTGGCCAATCATCTGGGGAAGAATCGTTGAAGCCCGAGACCAGGTTTTAATTACCTGCTTCTCATTCCGAGCATTCATTGCCTCAATCTTTCGCATGAGGTGGTCGGCCACGAAGGGGCCTTTTTTAAGGGAGCGAGCCATAGTTCTCTAGGTAAAAAATTGACTGGATGAACTGTTTCAAGGGAGAGGCTAGGAACTTGCCTAGCCCAACAGCCTTGCTTAAGAATCGCGTCCGCCACGACCGCGCTTCGAGGAGCGACGACGACGACGCACAATCAAACGATTGCTTTCCTTGTTCTTCTTGCGAGTCTTCTTACCCAGAGCTGGCTTACCCCAAGGCGTAACAGGGCCTGCACGACCAATGGGAGCACGGCCTTCACCACCACCATGGGGGTGGTCAACCGGGTTCATGACACTACCGCGAACCTGGGGACGACGGCCCTTCCAACGAGTACGACCCGCTTTACCCAAGGAGGTGTTACGCACTTCTGCGTTACCCACCTGCCCCATGGTTGCGTAGCACTCTTTGCGAACCAGGCGAACCTCAGTGGAAGGCAAGCGAAGGGCAACATAGTCACCCTCCTTAGCCATCACCTGGGCGGAAGCACCAGCGGCGCGGACGATTTGCCCGCCTTTGCCAGCAACGAGTTCAACGTTGTGAACTTGTGAACCCAAGGGAACCTTGGAGAGAGGCATTGCATTGCCCACTTCAAACGGTGCTTCTTCGCTGGAAGCAATCACCGTATCGCCAACCTCTAAGCCAGCGGGATGGAGAATGTAGCGCTTCTCACCATCGCGATAGAACAGCAGCGCAATGCGAGCATTGCGGTTGGGATCATATTCAATCTCAGCAACGCGAGCGGGCACGTCGCGCTTATCGCGACGGAAGTCGATCATGCGATACAACTTCTTGCTACCGCCGCCCCGATGACGACAGGTAATGACGCCTCGGTTGTTGCGACCCTTAGCCCGGTGTTTAGCCTTGGTAAGGGATTTTTCAGGCTTACCGCGTGTGACTTCCGCAAAGTCGGAAACTACACGTTCGCGGGTGCCAGGTGTATAGGGCCGAAAGGCACGAATACCCATAGTTTTAGACCTACTACTTCTTTGACTGTTTTGACAGGCTGTTTAACAGCAGTAAATGAAGGTTACGAAGGGGAGTCTGGCACCCACTAAACCTCAGGGAAGAGCGGAATCGAATCGCCATCTTTGAGCTTGACGATCGCCCGCTTAACTTGAGCTCGTGTACCGGCAAACCGGCCAACACGCTTCTTCTTACGGGGGGGCTTCATAGTGCTGATGCCCAAAAC